>JAKVCT010000266.1 GCA_022448995.1 Saprospiraceae bacterium | reverse complement strand
GTTTATGCTGTATCCTCATCTTCTACGACAGGAAAACAAGGGAGTTTTCAGACTCAACAAGTAGTGTATTTTGAGCAAGTACAAGCCATTCGAGATGCAGGGTATCCAGTTTTGATTGGATTTGGGATTGCTAATCAGGCTACCTATAAGAAGGCTTGCAATCATGCAAGTGGAGCAATTATAGGAAGTGCTTTTTTGAGGGCTTTAGCTAATGGAAATGATCTGGCAACAGCTATAGATGATTTTATTCAAGCTATTCGACCTCTTGCCCCTAGCTATAGCAACGACTTCATTGATCGGTAACTACTTAACGAAGGACTAACCCTTCAGGGACCATCATCAAAGAGTACTAAAATCAAAATAAACCAATATAAAATGATAATTCAATTAGAAAAAAACATTAGTTCAACAGCACAGGATAGACTAGAGGAAGTCTTAGCAGAAATTCAATATAAACCTAATTACATTCAGACTCAATACCAAAAGTATATAGTAGCTATAGGAAAAGAGGAGTTTGACATTCGTCAGATTGGGGGATTGGAAGGAGTACAAGATATACACCAAGTAAGCGATAATTATAAGCTAGTTTCTAAAAAATGGAAAGTTGAAGATACAGTTATTGACTTGGGAGATGGTGTCAAAATAGGTGGAGGTCATTTCCAGATCATGTCAGGTCCTTGTTCCATCGAAGGAGAAGCACAAATAGAAGAAACCGTAGCTCATTTAGTTAAAAATAACGTGAAGATTATGCGTGGAGGGGTATATAAACCTAGGAGCTCACCATATTCTTTCAGAGGTTTAGGTTTGGAAGGACTACAGTTATTCTATAAAATATGCAGTGCTAGAGGAATTAAGATCATTACAGAAGTAATGCAAGTAGAGCAGATAGAAGCCATGCTCGATTATGTAGATGTGTTTCAGGTAGGAGCGCGAAATGCACAGAATTTTAACCTGCTCGATGCTTTGGGGAGAGTAGATAAGCCTGTTATGCTCAAACGTGGAATTTCGGGAACGATAGATGAACTTTTGTATGCAGCAGAATATGTTTTTTCCAATGGTAATGAACGAATTATGCTCTGCGAACGTGGAATTCGTTCTTTTGAAAAGGCATACCGCAATACTTTGGATCTGAATGCTATTCCGATCCTAAAGCACAAGACACATTTACCGGTAGTGGTAGACCCTTCACATGGAATAGGAATTCGTCGATTTGTAGCACCCATGGCATTAGCTGGAGTGATGTCAGGTGCAGATGCCTTGATTGTCGAAACACATGCTTGTCCAGAAAAAGCTTTTTCTGATGGACAACAGACCCTAAACTTTCAAGAAGCAGCAGTTTTATACGAGCAGATCCGCTCTACACGTACCCTACAAGAAGGTTTTAATAGATGACCAATTTTTTGACTAAATCTAAAAAAAAAGCATAAGTTTACTGTTTTTCCGAAACAATTCTTAAATTGTTTTTTGGCTTAAGTAGATAGCCACAATTAATTTGTATTTAACCCCGAAGGGCTCTACGAAGTAAATTCAATCAGCCTTTTAGTTTTACTGAGCCCTTCGGGGTTATTCTAAAATTAATTATGTCCACCTACTTACTTATCAAAACTTCAAAGACTTAGGAAGTATTTGAATAAAATTTAAATCAGATAATTTTATTCAACCAAGTTGTTTAAGTTGTCTTCTATAAGCATACTAACCAAAAACAGTTAAACCTAAAACCAATATGCCAAAAAAATCGAAAGAACTTAATGGATTAGATCGCACGATATATGAATGCGAAACCATGCTGGAATTTGCAAATTCCAATGGTCGATCAGTTGATGGATCTATACAGAGTCGTTTGGAACTCATCAAAATCCGTAGACAAGAACTTGTTCATTTAGAAGGCATAAAAAGAGAAGAAGCGCGTCAAGCACATATTCATTACTTGACTGCCACAGGAGCAGCAGAGAAGATGACGCCTGAGATGCTGCAAGCAGCAGCAGACGAAGCGGCAGGTAGAGCTATCGTTCGTACAGCAGCAGAATATACCACACCAATTGCACCTGGAGCTGTTTCAGAAGAACAGTTGGTAGAAGAGGTTGGCGAAATTCACAATATGTTATGTAAGGTAGTTACACCTGCAACACCTTCCGCAATTATGTTGATGGAAAAGGTTAAGAACTCCCGTTGGAAATTCTTAGGTCCTGTTCCTTTTGTGCGTCGAATGATGGTAATCACTATTTTTTGTGTATTAGGGTTTATTGGATTATTTGTTTTTCCTCAAGTTTCTAACGATTCATTGGGAACAAACTTATTGAATGAGCCTCGTTGGGATGTACTATTATTAAATGAGCTGGTACTTATATTTGCTGCTGCATTGGGGGCTTCTTTTTATGCTCTTTTTGAGGCTTACAAATATGTATCAAAAGCCTCTTTCGACTCTAAATATGAGTCTATTTATTGGATTCGATTTACTTTAGGAATTGTATCTGGGATTATTCTTTCACAGTTTATATTTTCAGGATCTTCTACAGAAGATGCCATTAATACAAGTACACAACTCTTGAATAATCAAACGCCTAGTGAGCTAGGAGGATTCTTGACTTACAAACCGCTGTTAGCTTTTCTTGGAGGATTTTCTGCACGTGTAGTACATAAGATCTTAAATAGTTTGGTAGATAGTATCGAAACCTTTATTAGTGGTTCTGCACGTGATATGATTCGCGCTAGAAAAGAAGCAGCAAATGCTCAGATAGAAGATACGGTGAAGCGGATCAAGCAAAAGAATGCAACTAAGGATGCTGCTAATCGTTTGCAATCTGCCTTGGATCTGACTAAGTTACAAAAGCAAATCGGAGAAGGTGCTAATACGACTTACATCAACCAGAAGATTCAAGAAATGATAGATGGTTTAGTCACTCCAATTGGTGGAACCAGTAACTATAATGTAAACTTGAATGAATTACCTGGAGATGATTTGAATAATGCGCAGAATAATTTTGATATTGACCCGAATATTATGAATCCGCCCAATCCAGGGGGAATGATGCCTAATCATCCACCAACAGATCAGAATAGTGATATCAATCCAGATGCTTTCGGACCAGAGGATATGGATTTTGGAGGGGGAACACCAAATGTTGGAATAGATACAGAAGGTTTGGATACAGATCTTCCTGACTTTAATCCAGACGATATTCCTGATCATTTTGGAGGGGGAGACGATGATTTGATCCCACCAGTACCTCCAGTTGATAACGATACACCTAAGCTATAATTGAGGATAAATAAAACATGAGAGACCAAAAATATTTATTATTTTTTGGTCTCTTGTGTTTTACGTAGCTTTTGCTGCAAGCAAAACTTGGTTAATTTTCATACTGACCAACTTGCTCTAAAAGTACTAATGTACTCCATAAAATATTAATTTAATACTTAACCCTAATACTTGATACTTGCAGTATGTGAAGCTTCTATAGTGGCACCTGCTGCCTATCTTAACACATTACAAAACTAGAAAATTATGACAAATATGTTCTTTTTACTTGAAGTGCCAGATTGGCTTGCGAATTCTGCTGTTGGAGTAGCGAGATCTGTAGGCTTAGCGCTTATAACCGTTATCCTAGGATTTTGGCTTGCCAATAGAGTTGCCGATCTGATTGGCAGCATTATGAAAAAACGTGAAATGGATGAAACGTTGCGTCCATTTATTGTATCATTGGTACGTACAGTTTTCAAAATTTTCGTACTAGTCACTGCAGCGGCTACCTTGGGAATTGAGACTACTTCATTTGCTGCAGCTTTAGGAGCTGTTTTCTTAGCTATTGGTATGGCATTACAAGGAAGTTTAGCCAACTTTGCAGGAGGATTTTTGATGTTAGTTTTTCGTCCATTCAAGGTAGGAGATCTAATTGAGGCTCAAGGCTTTTTGGGTGTAGTAAAGGAAATTCAGATTTTCAATACAATTATATTGACTTTGGATAATAAAACGGTGATCATTCCTAACGGTCCTTTATCGAATGGTACTATTACTAATGTTACCCAACAAGACGAAATTCGTGTGGATATGACTTTTGGAATTAGCTATGATTCTAGTATTGATGAGGCACGTCGCGTGATTCAGGAAGTAGCGAACTCTTGTGAGCATATTCCTAATCCTGGTAAGACAGATATTTTTGTAGGAGAATTAGCGGATAGTTCTGTAAACTTTGTGGTTCGTCCTTGGGCTAAGCCTGCACACTTCTGGGATGTATATTTCTATATGCATGAGAATATCAAGAAGGAGTTTGATAAGGCTGGTGTAAGTATGCCATACCCACAAATGGATGTGCATGTGAATCAAGTGAAAGGATAAATTTATATTCTTTCTATTAATTGATAGTTCCTTGATTTTTTACCAAAAAAAAATCAAGGAACTAAGGCTTTATACAACCGAATTTATTTAGGTCATTTTCTTTTTTATGTAGAAAATGACCTTTTTATTTGATCATTAATGATTAAACTAAGTACTATGGGCTATACTTATTATCAGTATTTAATTTTGATTGATGCCGAACAATCATTTGCGATTTCAGATCTCAAACAAAAACTAGAAGCTACTTATGCAAATTCCTCCCAAGAAGTAGAAATCCGACAAGAAGGAGACTATATAGAAGTAGATATAGAAGGCTATGTTTTTAGTATAAATCTATCTAAGGAAGAACATGTTTTAGCAGAAAGTGAGGAACTAGCAACAGCCGCCAAAAATACGAAAGGAACTGACTGGGAAACCAATATTAGTCGATGTTTTCAACGTATCGAAATGGCTGGGAGTCTAGATCCTAATATGGACTTTTTTAATGATAGTTTGTATGTTTTGGAAGCTGTAGAAGGCATGGGAAAAGTATATACATTTGATCCTCAACAGAATGAATTTGTAAACTTATAGAGGTAGAATATCTTTTGCTTTCTCTACATTTATTTTCCAATGAGCTCCGATCAATTTTGTGGAGCTAGCATAAAGATGAGTATTCTCCAATTCTAAATAAAAAATGTAGTCACCCCAAGATTGGAGTTATGGAATGACTACATCTGTACGGATTAAGTTTGATGATATTTAGGGAGGTTTGCTTCGCAGAGCACTTCGTGGTTCAGTATTATGGATGTTTCTTCTCTCACCTTTTGCCATTGCTGCGAGAGCTTGTGCCAAGATGCACAAAAGTAGAGCAAAAAGAAAAGGTGACCAAAAAACCCCGAATGGCTCAACGAAGCAAACCTACCTACTTAAATAATCTTTATTTGAAAAGTCATTTTTTGTTGCAAGGGAATGAATCCCCTAGCTAGATCAATAAAACATGGTATTGTTCAATCCTAATTGCATAAAAAACTTAGCAGGACGTACTTTTTGACCCTCAGCATAGATAAAAGGTTTCCCTTCTGTATCTAGCATTGGGATATGTGGATTCCCAACTTTCCCCCAGTTGATGGGTAAGACAGGAGAATCATGTATAAATTTGTTCTGAAATGCATTTCGGATCTGATCGGCATCTACGCCAACAGCTAGATCAAAATACTGTCCATAAGGCATTCTATATTCAACCTGTAATGCCAAAGATCCCATAGAATACTGTCCAAAAGGAGCATTACGCATATCTTTATAACCAAAACGAGCAGGCACATTAGGATCTTTGATAACTGCTGCGCCTGCATAAGGATCACCAGTCCAAGACATATTAACCAAACCAACTTGAATGTTGTCCCAAGAATAATAAAAACCAGCTGCCCCCGTTCGATAACGATCAGAGCCATCGGACCATGAGAAAAGATCTAGAAAATCATTTTCGAAAGCAAAACGAAAACGTCCGAATTGTAAACCAATTGTTCCAGAACATTGACTTGTTCCAACATTGTTGAAATAAAAATTATAGGAGTAGCCCGCTGAATTTCGGCGAGTAGTTTGGTTACCCACTTCATTGACAAAGGGTTGAGGGATAGAGTCGCTACGTCCCCAAGAACCTACAGCACCAATCCGTATTTGTGCTTCCCAACCTGCTTGATTAGTTGCATAATGTTGGGCATAAAACCAAATAGCTCCATGCCAATTGATTTGGAAGTGTTGGTGCGCGTAATATAATTTAGCAATCGCTCCAATTCGGTTCATATGTGTACCTAATCCAAAGGAAATTCCGATTTGACCACCAAAACCTGCACCAAATTGCAGTTGAGCTTCACTAGAATAATTAGAACATAAAGAGAGTATTAGTGCGATAAAAAGAGGCACTTTTTTAAAATGAGACATAAGGGTATAAATATGTATAAACGAAGAAATTATAAAATTAATAGAGATGGTAATCGTATAGTTGTGAGGTTTATTTTAACATAATTTTCTACAAAAAGATCAAAGAGGACTTTTTGTTGGTATTGATCTTTTATCTAAATCATGGATTTGGGCATATGATTATTTATAATGCAGTTTGCAAAAATACAATTTTTGGAATAAAAATGCTAACTTAATTATTATACATTATAAAGAGTTACAGACTTATAGAGATTTTTAACTAATAGAATGTTTATCATGGAAGAATTTGCTGTATATACCTTGCCTAAAACAGAAATGCCTAAGGATCTAGAGGAATTAAAAAATAAACTAAAATCTGCTGGGTTGGATGGTAGCTATGCTATAGATGGAGATCTACTAGAGGTTGAAAATGAAGAAGGTGTCTTTGGTTTTGAATTAGATGCAGAATATAATCTTTGACTAAAGTTTCTGGTAGGGATGAAATTTCGAGTGCATTGGGCTGACTCCCAATGCTGTGCTATGTGTCGCTCCTTTGGAGCTCAGTTCCTCAAAATGTGGGTGTTTTAGTGCTTGATTTTCAATAAGTACCGAAGAAAATTAATACATATGGAGGGGCTGTCCTAAAAGGTTACCCTAATCTGAAAGATTAGAATATTATTTGGCGAGGGAATGAATTACCTCGCTATAGATGAGAAAATACGATCCAGAGCGAGGCAACCCTGAAAGGCTCAGC
>JAKVCT010000265.1 GCA_022448995.1 Saprospiraceae bacterium | reverse complement strand
ATGTTACACTTGGATCTGTAGCATTGGCTGGAAGTACTGTAGCTTCCATCTGTAGGGTACTCCCTGCTGAAACATTGGTTTGTCCTCCTTGCCCCTGTACACTTATGCTCGTTACCAAAACCGCATCTATTGTGATAATTGTAGAACCTGTAATTCCCGATCCATCATTGGCTGTAGCTACTACCTGTACCGTGCCTGGGGAACCTGCTGTTAAAATTCCAGTGTTGGGATCAACAGTAGCCGAGCCTGTTTGATTCACCACTGACCATGTTACACTTGGATCAGTTGCATTGGCTGGAAGTACTGTTGCTTCCATCTGTAGGGTACTCCCTGCTGAAACGTTGGTTTGTCCTCCCTGTCCCTGTACACTTATGCTCGTCACCAAAACCGCATCTACGGTAATAATAGTAGAACCAAAAACCAAAGAACCATCAGTGGCTGTTGCAGTAACTTCTACCGTTCCAGGGAGCGTACCTGTTAGTATCCCTGTGGAGGGGTCTATACTGGCCGTTCCTGTTAGACTACTTACAGTCCAGGATACTGTAGGATTGGTAGCTGTGCCTGGAGTAACAGTAGCTTCCATTTGGAGATTACTCCCCGAGGTGACATTAGAGACACCTCCCTGTCCTTGCACTGTAATTCCAGAAACAGCAACAAATTGATTGGTAATAGTAATAACCTCTGTTCCTGAAACACCAGAAGCATCCGCAGAAGTTGCAATAACCGTAACTGTTCCGTTGGTTTGAGCAGTTAGCAAACCGGAGGAATTGATACTTGCTATAGCCCCATTATCTACACTCCAGTTTACTGCAGGATTTGTAGCGTTGGTAGGCAGTATATCTGCAAACATTTGTAAACTTCCACCTAGAGTAGAAATTGTGGTGGCGTTACCCTGACCATAAACATTAATATTTGAAACTAAAACATTTCCTATATCACCAGCTACAATACCACTACCTGCAACATCATTCCATCCAAAGTCTTTAACCGTTACAGTATTTACACTAATTCCCACCATATTGACATCTAATCTAACCCATCCATAATACTCAACACCTGGAGCACTTAACCAAGAAAACTTAAACCCCACATAAACGTCTGTGGCACTAGATGGCCATTCTGAATGAAACTTGATACAAGTGACACAACTAAACGAATTACCGGAGGTATATACACCAGTGGCATCAATTATTTCACCAGCTGCAAGCTGTTCTACTATAGTTGTAGAGAAACTTAGTGATTTTGTGCTTAAAGTTGCTGTACCAGGAAAAAGTGTTGGCTTGAAGAAACTCCCATAATTACCTGTTCCTGAAAATCCTATTGTAAAAGCAATATCATTGGAACTATCATTGTCTAAATCAAAGTTAACAAATTGTCCTGCAGAGATTGTTTGATCTGGAACATCAACATAGTTGATAGTCGCCTGAGAGGATCTAGATCCTAACAGCAAAAAGAGAACACTCCAAATAAAAAACTGTGTTAGTCTTTTCATAGAAAAATTGTTTTGAGTGGAAGAAAGGTTAGAGTATATAGTAGTTTTGTAAAAATATGTTGAGTACTTCTTTCTTAGAGCCTTGTGGAGATAATTTTATTGAGTTGTGTGTGCTCAATAAGATAAAACTAAACCTTCAAAGGCTATAAATAAAATCTAAAATGGAGTTGACTAAGGTATTTAACAAGTATACGATTTTTATCTCAGCTTGTTTAAGTTAAATACTGTGTAATATATCCTTGATGCCTACTCTAGTAGGTAACCTTATCAAATATATGTACGAATTGACTTAGATTATCAGTCAAAAAATCGGTTGAAATTATAAAAAAACTGCTGCCTTACTGCTAAATAAGCGATAGGAAACCAAGAATCACAACTCTTTTGACGTAATTCTGACTTCCAAGTACTTACCCATCAATCTATCATCTACTGTTGAACAGTTTTATTTAAAAAAAAGTCAGATTTAGAACTGATAGCAACTTATTTCAGAGCTGTTAGTTAATTCTTTATAACTGAAACTACCAAGTTGTTACTGCTGAGGGATATAAAAACAAAAATATCCTCTCAATTGAGGATAACGAAAGTTCTGTGAATTTAGTCCACTGGGGAGTGGTTTAAGTCAAAAATTATACTTCTAATATGATTGCATAATATGCAAAAAAGAACTCTTTTTTGACCAAAATAGTATCCTTTATGTTGATATTATACTGGTGTAACATATTTACGTATTCTTTTAGGTCATATTGGTGTGGATGTAGTATATCTCCGGGTAAGCTCTTGAACAAATACTTGAATCCCTTATAATTATGGGCATCCACAGAAATGATTATTTGAGTACCTTTTCGTCCTGCTTGAAATAGATTATCTAGACTTTGAGCCAGATTATTGACATGATTAATTGCGTTTAAGCAAAAGATATAATCGTAAGATTGAGTTGGTTGAAATTTTTCTAGAGCTGTATTGATAAACGTAACATTTTTGTAATGTTCGGGCTGAAAATGATCTAACTCTTGAGTATACTGATCTAATAGAGGATCTAATGCTGTGACTGTTTGCTCATCTAGCACCGTAAAAATCCCAGCGGGGCCACAACCTGCATCCAAGCAAGTTACCCCTATTGGAATTTGTAAATTGAGTTTTTTAAGGAAGTCTATCCAATACTTTTTTTTCCAATTCAGGTAAGTATCTACATCCTTTTTTGCTAGGTATTTTTTCCACCAACGGATTTCAGCTGCTTGAGCAACTTTCCATCTTAATCCCATAATGTATGTTTAGAAAATAGAAATAGGTTACTAGATTTTTCCAGTAACCCATTTATGATTTGATTATAATATATGCTGTACGATATAAAGTCTTGGTGTAATTATTTATTCCTCAATTACTGCAGACAAACCCCGATCTACTAGAGCATCTCTGTAAGGACGTAGAATACTACGAGAACCGCTTTTAACAGTTGCTTTTCCTTTGAAGTGAATAATGTAACTTAATTGCTCTGCTTGTGTAGCTGTGTGTCGACAAATTTTAACAAAAGATTCTATTACCCAATCAAAGGTATTAAAATCATCATTGTACACAATTAATTTAGCATCTAAAACAGTAGGATCTGCTAGTAGAACATCTTCTTCTAATTGTTCTTTTGATTGCATTTTGATGTTATTATCAAGCATAATCTCTTATTTTTTTGAAAAAAAGACGATATAACCAATATCAAGTGTGTTCTTGATTGGCTATTTTCCAACTAAGAAACCCTAATATAAGAAAAAATGTTCATTATTCTTGGAATTCAATTCACTTTTTAGAGTAAATTTAAAAATTAATTTGTAGGAACAATTGTGCATATTCCCTTAAGAATTCTATCTTAGGTGCAGTATTTTGACTATATTGATTGAAAAGCTGTAAAAAACAGCTAAATAGTTACGAAACAAGTCATTGAAGACAGAGGGTTCAAGTACTTTCTATACTTTTAGGCTCTTTGACAAATTGTGTAAAAAATAGATTCACATAAAAAATAAATCCATATAGTGATGGGTTTGTTTTGCAAAGCTCTTCATCATGATAGAGAATCTTTTTTTATAATAAAACTGTAAAAACAAAAAAGAAACAAACACTGATTTACAAGCACTTATCCATTCATTTACCATCTATTTTCAAATAACTTGATGCTGTACTGTTGTTCTTCGTTGATTCTTAAAATACATAATTATCAACGAGATAATATTATTTACAAAGCCTTTGTCTACTATAGATATACAAGACCTATGAAATTTATTTCCAATACTATATTCAGCCTATTTTTTCTACTGTCCAATATTTTTCTCTTTGGGCAAAATCCAGCCCATTATATAATTGATGAAACAGATGGTTTACCTTCTAATGTGATATATGATATCAATCAAGATCACTTAGGCTATATCTACCTGGGAACTGATATCGGCCTATACCGTTATGATGGTTTTGAATTTAAAAAGATTCCATGTACACACAGTAATAGCGAAAATATTTCACACATTGTATTTGATAAGCTGGGACGTTTGTGGTGTCAAAATTTTTCGGGACATATCTATTATAAAGAGGGAGACTCTTTACATATTTTCAAAGATTTTAGTAAACGCTCTACTATTTTTCCAAAATTTCTACTTAGTCATGACTACAATGTCTGGATAAGTAGTTTGGATACCTTATATAAGTATAACATGAAAGGGGATTTACTCCGCACTATAGACCTAAAACCAGATTCGATTTTGGAATATAATGCTCATAGAATATCTAAATCCGATTACCATACGCGTCGCCATCTATATTTCTTAAAAGAGTATGCTCCAAATAAAATTGTTTCGGTTTGTTCCTATGGTTTATTAATTTATGATGAAGGAAAAGATAGTAACTCAATACACTATCATCCAAATCAACGTCCAGAGTATCAATATTGGGCAAGAGGTCTAAAAAACAAAAAGAGTACCTATATATTGTTTGAAGCGACAGGGATTAGAAATTATTATTTATACCAAATACCTCCCAATGGTAAAGCTGAAAAAATAAATTCCCTGCTTAATAATCGGGATAGGATCCTCAACTGTAGGATTCAAGAAGATGGTTCATATTGGCTATTAGGTTCTAGTGGTGCGCGTTATTTTGAGGTTGGAGATAGTAGTTGTCAATATCACCTTTTGAAAGATAAGACACTTTCTGGAGTTTTTGTTGACCGAGAAGGCAATCATTGGTTTAGTTCATTGGGACATGGTTTGATTGTTATTCCTTTTATGGAAATCCAAAAGCTCAATTATATTGAGAATGGAAAAGATAAAAACAACTTTTCTGTTATGGAGATTTATGGAGATACCATTTTTCTAGGTACACATAGCGGAGAAGTTTTTGAGGCTAATTTGAAGACAAAAACATATCGTAAACTCGTTAATCAAACACAAGCCAAAGGAACAAGTATCAAGCATCTCATCAAGAGTAAAAATCATCTTTTCATTCTTAATTCGGTTCGTTCTTTTTTTAACCTAGCTACATCAGACTTTACGTTTTGTGGAGGAGCCTTCAGACATATGGCAATGGGACAAGATAGTATTTGGTATTATGCTCCCTACCGGATGATTTATAGTTGTACTAAGGATCTTGATCACCTAACCCCCCTTTGTAATAATGGTGGTGCTAAACCAATGTCTCTTTCAGGAAGAGGTTTTGGATGTGACTATAAGGGACAGTTTTGGGTTGGTGCATATAATGGTGTTACCGTATTATCAGCAGAAACACTAAAACCAGTAAAACTGGATACAGCAATAGGACGTATCTATAGTTCAAAGATACTCGCTCACAAAGATCTGGTGATTATAGGATCAATCAATCAAGGTGTGCTTATTCTCAAAGATGAAAAAGTAATCCAACGTTTTGATAAAAGTAATGGTTTTGAAGCTAATACTATTCTAAAATTACATACAGATGATCAGAATAGATTACTCATTTTGACAGACGAGGGAATCTATTTATATGATATTGAGACTAAGATGTATAAATTCTATGGTAAAGAGTTGTTTCCAAATATCAGAAGTGCTATTGATGTAGGTTTCTACAAAAATCAGTTGATTGTTTGTACCATTCGAGGAATTTATAGTATTCCTATTGATATACGAACAAGCTCTAGTAAATTTACTCCCTATATTACTCATATCAATAATGAACAAGTGCCAACTTGGGCACAACAGGAGGTTGTACTGGCGGCTAATCAACGTGATCTAAATATCAAATTTAAGGCAATACACTTCAAAAGTAGATCGAACCTATCCTATATGTATAGACTTTCTGGATTTTCGAAGGAATGGACGAGGATCAACGCACGTACGGATTTTGCTAATTTTAAGCTGAGTCGAGCAGGAAAATATATTTTTGAAGTGAAGGCAGTTGATAGTATGGGACAACATTCTGAAATCTCAACTTTAGAAATTAGGATTAGTCCTTATTTTTGGGAGACCTACTGGTTTACAGGTTTTATTATTGCAATTATTATTTTATTCTTATATGTCCTTTATCGTTTCCAAATTGGGCGACTAAAACGAAGAGCAAAAAATAAAGAAACGCTAATTGGTTCGCAGCTTACTGCCTTGAAAGCGCAAATGAATCCGCATTTCATGTACAATGCCTTAAATTCTATTCAAGATCTGGTATTACAGCAAGATATACGCAAAACGAATTATTATCTAACTCGGTTTAGTTGGTTAATGCGTCAAATTTTGGAAGTTTCTGGTAGTAAAGCAACAAGCATAGCCCAGGAGGCTAAACTCTTAAATTTGTATCTAGAATTGGAGAAGCTACGTTTTGGAGATGATTTTAACTATGAGATTTCTCTCAGTGAAGATATGGATGCAGATTATATTTTTATTCCCTCCATGTTGATCCAACCTTTTGTTGAAAACAGTGTCAAGCATGGCCTATTACACAAAAAAAGTGGCACTAAGGATCTATGGATTAAGTTTTATTTGGAAGATAAGAATATTGTTTGTAGCATAGAAGATAATGGTATTGGGAGAGAACGCTCTACTGAAATTAATCAAAGAAAAACTAGAATTCGTTCACATAAATCTTTTGCTACGTCTGCTATTCAAAAAAGGATTGAATTGATTAACTCTTTTGGAACACGCAAGGTTGAATTGGAAACAGTTGATTTATATGATGAATATAAGACAGCTAGTGGTACCCGTGTGATTTTGAAATTCCCAATTCAAACAGAAGAGGAAATGAATTAACAATGAAAAATTAATAATGAACGATCTACACTCTATTTCCTCACGGAGCACCGAGGTAGGGAGGTTCAGTAAAACTAAACCCCAAAGGGCTCTATGAAGTTAATTTCTTTTAGAGTTTAGACAAATCACGTGAAAAAATGTCCTGTTAAACGTAATAATCAAGACTCAGTTTCGCTAAAAAATTAATAAAATCTACCCAACTGGATCAAGCGGACTATATGGGTTGTCAGCAACAAAGAACGACGAACATTGACGTTCC
>JAKVCT010000264.1 GCA_022448995.1 Saprospiraceae bacterium | reverse complement strand
TAATATATGTATTAAGGTATATATGTATTGTACTAAATTGTATATAATATGTGTATTAAGGTATATATATAACTCTAATCTACTTGGTCAACAAGACTAAGCACAAGATACAACGTTATTAATTAATTTCTCTTAGGTTTCTATTAAGTGTGTTAACGTAATATATAATTTGGAGCAATTGGATATGCATTGTACCAAATTCTACACAAAAAAAAGTAATTTTGTGTAAACTTAATACAACAATAGATAATTTTTTTAAAAAAGCTGCAATCATAACAATGCGTGCAGGAAGAATCTCTATTATATGAAGATCAAAGAGGGGAGGGCATATGTTCTAACCTCTATTCTTGGATCATGAGGTTTTGATTTGATCATTAGGTCGATGTAAATATACTATTTTTTTATTAGAAATAAAAATCAGCGATCTGAATTCTCTACCTAGATGAAAGAGCCAAGGATCTACTGAAATAACTACCGTATAATGATAATTAGATATATACAGTTACTTTCTACAATGTTAATTTTTGTGGCTTGCACCTCAGAGATCTCTGAGGTAGCTTGGGATGATGAATTAACGTCGAATGAAAACGCCGTTGAAGAAACAGCAGCAGACCATCAATAAAAATTTTGCTCAGTTCTTGAGAATTGCAAGAACAACTACAGATTTGAATCATTCTATCGAGAATACTCAAGCTGCACAACAAAAAGCTTCAGACTTGTTAGGAGAATTACAGGAATGATTTTAAAGTTAAGCAACTCCTTTATAAAAAATCCTGCTAACTTTGTATTATGAAATGGAATCTCTTCAAAAATACGTTTTACACCATCCCGGATCTATTACGTTATGGATTGGCAGGGGCTTTAGTGTTAGTTATTAGTATCTTTTTTCCTAGTGGTGCCCATTTTAACTATGAGTTTGAGCAAGGAGGACGCTGGAAATATGAGGATTTAATGTCTCCTTTTGAGCGTTTCCCTATCAAAAAGTCGACAGAACAGCTCGAAGACGAGCGAGATAGCTTGAGTCGTTCTTTTCGTCCTTATTATCGTTTGGATACATCACTACATTCTGTACAGAAAGAAAAATTTATTGCAAATTTTAATATGACGTACAAAGTATTAGTATCGAAAGATTCTAACCGAACCTCACCTTTTGATTCTGCTCTGTATATCAATTTTGGTAAAGATTTTATAGACTATATTTATGAACAACATGTATTAGGTTTGAATTTGGCTCATCTAGATAAAGATGATTTTAGTTTTCAAGTACTGTTAGGAAATCGTGATTTAGGCGAAATGTTACCCAGCGATTATCTCAATCCTAAGCAGGTTTCTATGATTCTGATTGATACCTTGCGGGTTTTGGAGGATAATTTTCCTGAATACAAAGTAGTTTTACCTTTTTTGGTAGAGGCTGTTACTGTACCCGACCTAATTTTTGACCAAGAACTGACCAATACTTACAGAAAACAAGCGATAGAAAATATACATGAGTTTAGTGGGATGGTCAAAAGTGGTGATCCCATTGTAATTCGTAATCAACGGATTACACCCGAAGTTTATGCCAAGCTTGTTTCTTATCAGGAAAAGTGCAAAAAGGAAATGTACGAGGCTGATAATGATTTTCTGATTTATTTAGGGTATTTATCTCTGACTGTAGCTTTGATGATGATCTTTGTCATTTTTGTGAAAACTAATGCACAGGATGTATTTGATAATATCCGACATTATTCTTTATTATTATTATTAATTCTAGCTTACACTTATCTATCTAAGATTATTTATGGGGTTCCTGTATTGAGTTTGTATTTAATCCCATTTTGTATTCTGCCCATTGTTGTACAAAACTTCTTCTCTGCACAGCTAGCACTGATGACACATTTAGTGACTGTTCTATTGATAAGTATGTTATTATCCTTGGATTACCAGTTTATTTTAGTACAGATTATTGTGGGGATGGTAGCTATTTTGACCAAACTGAGAACACGTTATCTTAGTGATTTTTTCATTGCTTTGCTCTCTATTGGGATTGTTTATATTGCTGGTTTTTTGAGTTTGGAGCTGATCCGAACATGGGGAGGAGGAACAAATACCATAGGTGATGGAATTGAGTGGGAAACGCTCGGTTGGGTTGGGTTGAATATTTTCTTGACTTTGCTTTCTTATCCTTTGATTCCTTTATTAGAACGTATTTTTGGATTGACGTCTGAAATTACTTTGGTTGAATTATCAGACTTAAATAACCCGTTACTCAAAGAGCTTTCGCTGCGGGCACCAGGAACCTTGCAACATTCTCTACAAGTAGCCAATCTATCAGAGGCAGCAGCTTCAGCGATTGGAGCCAACTCACTGTTGGTAAAAGTAGCTGCATTGTATCATGATATTGGAAAAATGCATAATCCCTTGTGCTACATTGAAAATCAAGGAGGGCATGTACACAACCCACATGACGATTTATCACACTTAGAGAGTGCACAAGTTATTCTTGCACATGTTACAGAGGGGATCAAATTAGCAAAAAAGCATCGATTACCCAATGTATTAATTGATTTCATAAAAACACATCACGGGACTACTCGAGTAGAATATTTTTACAGAATGCACCAGAAGTATCATCCCGATGAAGCTGTAGATGAGCGTTTATTTTTATATGAGGGTCCCCGACCTCGATCCAAGGAAGAAGCGATCTTAATGATTGCGGATTCATTAGAAGCAGCTTCCAAAAGTCTGAAATCCCCAACTGGACAGGATATAGATTTGTTGACAGACAATATTATTAGTTCTAAGATAAATATGAAACAGCTTGATGATACTAATTTATCTTTTAGAGAATTGGAAGAAATCAAGGCAGTTTTTAAGAAATTGATTAGGAGTATTCGCCACATTCGAATAGAATATCCAAAGGACGAAAATATAAATGACACAGAAGAAGATATACATACCGAAGAGGAAGAAGGAGATAAGACTGTAGATCTTGGTCTAGCTACAGAGGAACAGGACATGGAGCATGGAGAAAAAGTAGAGCTTAGCAGTCAAGATGAAGAGATTCCAGAAGTAGAAATTACTGAAACTGAGATCGAAGAAGAAGAAATAGTTGATATGGAGGAGAATAGCGATGTGATTACTCCTAGCACAGAGTCTATACCTGATGAAGTAGAAGAAAAAGAAAATGATTTGGGAGATGTTGATGATTCTTCCAAAACATCTATCTGATTTGTGTGTTCATTAGAGAAAGAAGGCTACCTTTGTTGAATTGGAAAGAAGCGCAGGATTTGATAATCAAAATTTAAATTCGTATTTTTAGGGTACTTCAAGTTGTTTGTTCAGCACAAAAACAAAATCATGAAAAGCAATCTCTTACTCTTGTGTATATTTTTAGTGGCTTCGGCTGTATCTATTCATGCACAAAGAGACGAAGTTCCTCCCGTCCGGAGTGAACTGACCTATGGAATTGGCATACATACCAGAGGGTTCAATTATGCCTCTATCCAATATGGTCTTATCAATAAGACACAACAAACACTCTTTTTCAATATAGATTTTGTAGAACTCAAAAGTCCAAAGGAACGTCGTCGTAATTTTGAGACCTTATCGCTTACAGGGGGCAATACAAAATCTTTTATTTACGGGAAACGGCACAATCTGTATGCCCTTCGGATAGGGGCCGGTCAGAAACACTATATTTCCGAGAAAAAGAATCCAAGAGGTGTTGCATTAGCTTGTACGTATTCTGGAGGATTATCTTTGGGATTTTTGAAGCCTTATCAATTAGATTTGATTTACAGAAATACGGTAGATACTACCTCATTTGTACGTTCAGAGGCTTACAGTGACGAGAATCATGATAAGTTTTTAAATTTTGCTGATATCAACGGAGCATCAGGCTTTGGGAAAGGTTGGGACAATATTCGCGCTAATCCAGGAATTTTCCTTAAAACAGCTTTTTTGTTTGATTGGGGAGCTTTCGATCCGTTAGCTAAATCTTTAGAAATAGGAATATCAGCTGATATTTATTTCAAAAATATGCCAATTATGGTTGGAGAAGTGAATTCTCCAATTTTCATCAATTTGTATATGAATATTAATTTAGGGAAACGTTGGTAATTTCTGATTGTAGAGAACCTACCAACTAAAATAAGTAGAAGGAATGTTAATAGAATTGCCTGTAGTTAATAATAGAAGCAAGGATCAAGCTGCTGTAGAGCCCAAAAGCAGTGAGACCAAGCCAAAACGCAAGCACAATAAAAAACCCAAATGGCTCCGTGTGAAGTTGCCAATTGGGGACAACTATAAAAAAGTAAGTGCTTTAGTCAAAAAATATAATCTACATACAATCTGCCAAAGTGGGCATTGCCCAAATATGGGGGAATGTTGGGGAGCAGGTACTGCTACGTTTATGATCTTAGGAAACGTCTGTACGCGTTCTTGTTCTTTCTGTGCTGTAGCTACTGGGCGTCCGCCTGAATATGACGAGAATGAACCACAGCGCGTTGCGGAGGCTATTTATCTGATGGGCGTGAAGCATGCTGTGTTAACTTCTGTGAATAGAGATGAACGCAGAGATCGTGGTGCTTTCATTTGGCACGAAACTGTTCGTTTGACCAAAGAGGTTTGTCCAGATACAACTATTGAAACGCTGATCCCTGATGTAAGAGCAAATTGGGATGCACTCGAAATGATGATTAGTCCAGGTCAAGAGGTAGTTTCGCACAATATGGAAACAGTAGAGGCGCTGTATCGAAAGGTACGTCCACAGGCTAAATACAAACGTAGCTTAGAGCAAATCAAACGCACCAAAGAGTATGGTAAACGTACGAAAACGGGGATTATGGCAGGTTTGGGAGAGACAAAAGAACAGGTGTTCAAAACTATGGACGATTTATTAGAACATGGTTGTGATGTCTTGACTATTGGGCAATATCTACAGCCAACTAAGCGCCACTTAGCAGTTGCTGAATTCGTACATCCTGACATATTTGCAGAATATAAAGAGGTTGGATTAGCCAAAGGTTTTGATTATGTGGAGAGTGATCCATTGGTACGTTCTTCTTATCATGCAGAACGCCATGTTCATCCGAATCGAAATAAATAGCTAATATAAGCTATAGATTGAGGCTATCTAAAAAAGTAAATTTCGAAAAATGAAACTCAAAATTTAATTTTGAGTTTCATTTTTTTATTGGAGCAAAGCTGTCGATTTTGTTATTTATATATGGAACAGAGTAAGTAGGTGTCTCTAGTTTCTTATCCTTGTCAATCTGGGAGCGGGAATTCTATGTGAATTTCTAATCCTCTTTTTCATTCACTGCTTTCACATATACCACAGCTATCAGAATTAAAAAAAATGCATAGACTACTCTAAATACATTTTTTCGTGTGCCTTCGTCAGTGAAATAATTATCAATTGCGTCTGCAAAGCAACTTGTAGGTAATAGTGTTATTATCGGTACGCTTACAATACCAATAATAATTACTGCTCTCCTGTCTTTTTTTTCCACGTTGAAATATATTATATCATATAGAGTTTATCAGAATTAGGCTAGATGTGACTTAGTCTCGAAGGATACCACTCTTCTTCGTTAGAATCATTTTCTTTTGTTTAATAAAATTGCTATCGTGAGGTTTATATTTTAAGGCTTCTTCAATATGGTATAAGGCTAATTCTGTAAAACCAACTAATTTATGTAGATTTTCAGAAAGAAGTAGACTTGTATAGAAATGTGTAGAACTTTTCTTTAGTTTGCTATCCAATATTAGGGTTAAAA
Organism: Saprospiraceae bacterium; assembly: GCA_022448995.1. Taxonomy (GTDB): domain Bacteria; phylum Bacteroidota; class Bacteroidia; order Chitinophagales; family Saprospiraceae; genus JAKVCT01. The sequence goes on along the minus strand of JAKVCT010000264.1, from coordinate 1,260 downwards.
AAAGACCATAATACACAATATCGTCAGCGTATTTTGACGCATTTTCTGATACTTCTAAGTAGATGCATTTTATATCAGTATTTATATAATAGTCTAAAACATCATCATACTCTGCCAATAGTATTTTTTTCAAAACATCTTCTCCTTTATCCCAACTTATATCAGGGATAGACTCTATAAAGCTAAGATATTCCTTGTATTTTATATTGACAGGATCAAGTTTTACTGCGCATAATATATGATATTTACTAACTTGATAAGCTCCTTCTATACTACATAATGATGTACTTAAGAATACTGCCATATAGTAATGAATTTCTGCACGTTCAGTAACTCGTCTTTCTTCCAACAGAAAACCATAAAAGCCATAAAAAACTACAGAACACTGGCAATTCATTGCTGTTATTGCTTTATGTATCTCTTCAATAGATAAATTTCGGCATATCCTTTCAGCTTTTATAAAATCACCTAGAGATATTGAGTTGTGTAGGTCTTTCAAATTCATAATACCTTATTTTCTTGCACTATTTCGAAGTATACCACTTCTAATACTTTAGCTGCTACCCATATATTTATATATAATCACAAATGTAATTATTGCAGTAATCGATCCACCATTATAAAACCGTACACATTTTACACAGGTAAGCAGTTTCTAGTTTTTAATTCCAGATATAGTGCTAATTTCCTTAGCATAATATTGATTTTGCTTGATCGGTCAGAATTAGTTACTACTATTCTTCTATTTGATATATCAGAGAACCAACATTTTTGATACCAGAAGGAGTTTTTATCCTGATATCGTTAGCTATGAAAAAATCTCCTGATTTCAAATCTTTAATAAAATTGAGTTGTTCTTGATTAAACCGATTCCCAAAAGCGTGTATAGAGTAATGTTTACCTGTAGAATCTTGCGCTAAAACATCAAATTCTACGATACTTAGTCTTACTTCATATTGCCAATCTAACAATTCAGCTGAGATCCCAACCATTTTATGTAATTGATTTGTAGTCAACGCTTTTTTCTTTGTGTTATAACCATAGTGCATACCAAGAGATATTTCTGGTAAAGGTAATTCCCGAGTATTAAATTTATTCTCTGTCAAATAGCGCAAACTCCCATCTTTTTCTTTTTTATAAATAGCAACCCAACCATAAGGTACAATTGCATCATAATCAATATATAAGTAGGTGGACGTAATTAATTTTATAATAATTCACAAGATTTTTTGATGCTGAACGAGACGAAAAACGTAGGGA
>JAKVCT010000263.1 GCA_022448995.1 Saprospiraceae bacterium | reverse complement strand
CCTAAACTAGTTAGATACTGCTCAATTTCACTTGGAGCAACACTCATTTGTTCAAAAAACTCTTTGATTGCTTTTTCGGCTTGTACTTTTTCGTTCACACGTTGCATACGCTCATCAACCTGCATACCCAAACCTTGTGCAAGTGGCGTCAGGCGTGTGTCCGCATTGTCTTGGCGCAATAAAATACGATATTCAGCACGCGAAGTAAACATTCGATAGGGTTCTTTTGTCCCTTTATTAATTAGGTCATCAATTAATACACCAATGTAGGCTTCAGATCGTTTCAAAATAAAAGCTTCTTCGTCTTGCAGTTTGCGATGTGCATTGATACCTGCAATTAAGCCTTGACAAGCAGCTTCTTCATAACCTGTTGTACCATTAATCTGTCCAGCAAAAAATAAGTTGTGTACCAAACGTGTTTCCAAAGAGCGTTTTAGCTGTGTAGGTTGGAAAAAGTCATACTCAATTGCATAACCTGGACGAAACATCTTTGCATTTTCAAAGCCAGGAATAGCACGCATTGCCTTGAATTGTACATCTTCAGGTAAGGAACTTGAAAATCCGTTTACATATACTTCTACCGTATCCCATCCTTCAGGTTCTACAAACAACTGATGTCGATCACGTTGTGCAAAACGATCAATTTTATCCTCAATAGAAGGACAATAACGAGGCCCTATTCCTTTGATTCGACCATTGAACATAGGTGAACGGTCGAAGCCTGTTTTTAGAATTTCGTGTACCTTGGGATTGGTATAGGTAATATGACAAGGACGTTGTTTCTCTAAAATAGGAGTGTCCGTATAGGAGAACTTGGACACAGGGCTGTCTCCAGGTTGTGTCTCCATGACTTCCCAGTTCAAGGTACGACCATCTACGCGAGGAGGTGTACCTGTTTTCATTCGATCAGACTCAAAGCCTAGCTCAATAAGCTGTTCAGTGATCCCCGTTGCAGCTCTCTCGCCTGCACGACCCCCTCCCAAACGACGTTCTCCAATATGGATAATACCGTTCAAGAATGTACCATTTGTCAAAATTACCGTTTTGGATGGAATCTCCAATCCTAAAGAGGTGTATACTCCTTTGGCTACACCATTTTTTACAATAATTCCAGTTACCATTTCTTGCCAAAAGTCTACATTAGGATGAGCTTCTAGCATTAGACGCCATTTCTCTGCAAATCGCATACGATCACTCTGTGCTCTAGGGCTCCACATAGCGGGTCCTTTAGAACGATTCAGCATTCTAAACTGAATCATAGTATGATCCGTTACTATTCCGGAATACCCATTTAGAGCATCAATTTCGCGTACGATTTGTCCTTTTGCCACACCTCCCATCGCAGGATTGCAGGACATTTTGGCGATTGTTTCCATATTCATGGTCACCAATAAAACTTTGGAGCCTAAGTTAGCGGCTGCAACAGCTGCTTCACAGCCAGCATGACCTGCTCCTACTACTATTACATCATATTCTGGAAACAACATATTTGTTGATTTTTCTTGATAAGATTAGCAATCTAGTTGACAAAGGATAAGATGCTTTTCACAAAGTTCTACTCTGGTAGCTTGAGCTATACAGGGTACAGCACACTAGAGTAGCTGGATAAAATTATACTTAGAACAAGTTCAAAAGATTTGGATTCATAGCATTTTTGGGACTCAACAATAAGATGACTATAGCCATCTATTCACTTAAGTTACCAATTAGCTAACTGCTTGTTGTGCTTGTATTGCTTTCTCAATTCCTTCAAAAGAAGAAAGTAACTCTGCTTTGCCATTGACAATAGCAATATCATGCTCAAAGTGTGCAGAACCTAGACCATCTTGTGTTACTACTGTCCAACCATCTCTCAATGTTTTGATCTTATGTGTACCTAAGTTAATCATGGGTTCAATAGCTATAGTCATTCCATTTTTTATTTTCTTTCCTCTTCCAGGACGACCATAGTTTGGTACATTAGGCCCCTCGTGTAGAGAACGACCTAATCCATGTCCAGTCATTTCACGTACTACACCATAACCATGATTCTCTGCATGTTTTTGTATAGCATGACCAATATCTCCAATTCGGTTACCAACTACAGCTTGCTCGATACCTAGATATAAAGATTCTTTGGTGATTTGTAAAAGTTTCGTTAATTCGGGGGCAACCTCTCCAATTCCAAAAGTATAAGCATGGTCACCATAAAAATCATTCTTTAGTACACCACAATCAATGGCAATAATGTCACCATTTTCCAAGGGGCGATCAGTGGGTAGTCCATGAACAACTTGTTCGTTCACAGAAGTTAATAGGGTGCTTGGGCAGCCATATAGTCCCTTGAAACCCGGTTTTGCTTGATGATCTCTGATAAACTCTTCTGCTAGTTTATCTAAATACATAGGTGTGACTCCTGGTGCTAATTCTCCTACCAACATTTCTAATGTTTTAGATACCAAAAGCGCACTTTCTCGCATCAATTCAATTTCCTCTAGTGTTTTATAGATTACTTGTTTCATCATCTTATTTGAAAAATTTAACTACTTGTAGCTTATCATAAGAGTGCCTCTATTGTGTGGAAGCATAATACAGAATCGCAAATATACGAAAAAAGCCCTTGAGAATTTTCTCAAAGGCTTTTTTTCAGATATTTTTTCCTTTATCAAGGAGGGAGTGTAAAAAATTATTAGAAATCGTGCTCTCTGAGAGGCTTCTGGACTCTTTTTGCACGTCCTTGAGAGGAGTGTTTTCCCTCAATACTTTTGGTGGCATGAGGTACTAACATGAGTCGTTTCTTATCAATGAGATCACCTGTGACAGAACAGACTCCATATGTCTTATTTCTGATTCGAATTAGTGCATACTCCAAATTACGGATAAACTTTTGTTGACGGGCAGCTAATTTATTAACGTGTTCACGCTGCTGATTAAATGCTCCTCCTTCAAAAGTTCCTGCACGTGTTGTATCTTCACTTTCATTTAATTCTCTGAGTTGGTCTTTTAACTCTCCTAACTGGACTTTAGCTTCCTCTAACTTTTCCTCAATCATTATTTTAAAGTTTGCTAATTCCTCATCGCTATAGCAGTTCTTTGACTTGCTTGTTGGTTGTTTACTCATTTATTTGCGTTTTTGTGAGCAAAATTACTTGTTGTTATATGCTGTGAAACAACAAGATCTTTAGTTTGGGTAAAGAAATATTATAGTGCTTTCAATTTATTTTAAGTTTTTTTGTTCCCTACTAACGGTAAAATGCAATAGAATGTTTCAAAAAAAACTCAAAAAAAACATAAGATTATATTGGGATATATTTTGTTTGCCGCAAATATACGTTTTATTTATAAGAAATAAGAATTGTACAATCCTTGTTTTTTTAATTTATTTACATTGAAGTAAATAAAAATTATGCTCCATTTTTTAAAATTAGGAATGATGATAAATCTACTTTTACGGACACACCCTTTAATCAATATACTACTAGTTTGTTTTCTGAGTATCACTAGTATGTTTTCACAAGATTCTGTAACTATTAATGCATTGTACTGCGAATATTTGGATAGTCCAATGGGGCTAGAAAATGCTTCGCCTAGCTTCTCATGGAAAGCAAAAACTCAAAACTACAATCAATCACAACAAGCATATCAGATTTTGGTTGCAAGTCATCCAGATTTACTTAATGAGGAGAAGGCTGATCTTTGGAATAGCCAAAAAGTTAAAAGCTTTAATTCTCAGCAAATTAAATATAAGGGAAAGATACTTAGGGAATTTAAGACCTATTACTGGAAAGTCAGAATTTGGGGGAAAGGAGGAGTACCTAGTATTTGGAGTAAGGTAGGACAATGGACAACAGGTTATGTTGATCAAGATCAATCTAAAAAAGGAAATTGGATTGGATTGGATAAGACCTTGAAAGAAGCGAGTACAGAAGAGAAGGGAAAAGCATATTATTTTTTTAAAGATATAGAGATTGAGAAGGGAAAGAAGTTACAATCAGCTAAGGTAGCCATAGCAGGTTTAGGTCTATTTGAATTTTATTTGAATGGAAATAAAGTGGGTGATCATGTTTTAGATCCCTCAGATACAGATTATAAAAAGCGAGCTACTTATGTATTATTTGATGTTTTATCCTACTTGAAAAATCAACAAAATCATCTAGGAGTATTATTGGGGAATGGGAAACACTTATTAACATGGGATCACAAGTATCAAAATTATGGATTACCAAGATTATATTTTGAACTTAGATTAGGATATGAAGACGGTACCAAACAGATAGTTTATTCAGATACAACATGGAAGTGGACAGATCAGACTCCTATATTGTACAATAATGAATTCAAAGGAGAAACTTACGATAATAGAATTGTAATGCCCTATAATTTGGATAAAAATCAACGGGTTAAATTAGGTCGACCTTTGAGTATATTAGAGGATTATAACCCTAAGTTAAGCCCTCAATTACAAGAACCTAGACGGGTAATAGAAGAGGTAGTAGCTCGCGAAATTACAGAGCCAGAGCCCAATGTTTATGTATTTGATTTTGGACAAAACTTAACAGGTTGGTGTAATTTAAGAATTAAAACTAAAAGAGGAACTAAAATTAGTATGCGTGCTGCTGAGCTATTATGGCCTAATGGAAAGATTGATACTTCTTCAGTACGTGATGCTTTGGCTACGGATCATTATATTGTGGGGAGTGATAGTTTGGAGACTTATCATCCTAGGTTTACCTATCATGGCTTTCGTTATGTTTGTGTACGTGGCCTTCCAGAGCGCCCAGATACTAATACCTTACGTGCTTGTGTAGTCCATAATGATTTGAATAGTACAGGGAGTTTTACAAGCGATAACAAGATTTTGAATGCAGTCTATGAAAACACTAAATGGACACTGAGAAGTAACTATCAAAGTTTACCCTTGGATTGTCCCCAGCGAGATGAACGCGTGGGGTGGTTGGGAGATCGTGCAGCCACAGTAAATGGAGAAGCCTTTGTTTATGATATTCATGCGATTTATAGAAAATGGTTATTGGATATTCAAGATGCACAAAGTGCTCGTGGACAGATACCCAATGTGGCACCACCACACTGGAGAATGTACAGGGATAATATGACTTGGCCTGTAGCTTATCCATACATAGCAGATCGTTTATATCGTCAATATGGAAATACAGAGCTGATACATACACACTATGAATCCATCAAATCGTGGATAGCTTATATTGAAGAGCATTATTATGACAATGGAATTGTTTTTTGTGATCAGTATGGAGATTGGAGCATTCCACCTAATACAGTAGATGAGTTTGAAAATAGAGATCCCCGTTTGAAGAGTTCAGCGGATATTCTAGCTACTGTTGCCTACTTGCATACATTGTCCATTATGAGCAATTGGGCTGAGTATTTAAACTTAGAAGAAGATCGGACAACTTATCTCCAAAAATATAAGAGGAGTACAAAGCGTTTGTATCAAGACTATATGGATCATAGTATAGAAAATTATGGAAACAATACACCCACAGAATTAGTATTACTCTTATCTACTAATGAGTTGAATACAGCACAACGGGATACTTTGTTATATAATCTGGAGGGTAAACTAAAGGGGCAATATAATGAACGATTGGTCTTTGGGTTGATAGGAGTGCGTTGGTTATTAAGAACCCTGACCAAACATGGCAAATTAGATTTGGCTTATGATCTAGCAAGTCAAACCTCTTATCCTAGTCTTGGCTATATGACAACTCAAGGAGCAACTACCTTGTGGGAACATTGGAATGGAGATAATCGTGGTTCTCACAACCATATTATGTTATCTGGAGATTTATTAGAGTGGTATTACACTTATTTGGGTGGAATTCAGCAGGATGAAACTCATTTGTATAGTAATGATTATCAAGCCTATCAGAATATAATTCTACATCCTCATATACCTCAAGCATTGGGGCAAGTAGAAGTTGGTTATGATTCGCCACAAGGGGAAATTCTGAGTAGTTGGAAAAAGAATCAGTTGGATGAAGAATATCCCAGACTGGATTGGACAATTAAAATACCTATGAATACTAGAGCAGAAGTGCGGATACCTTGTGCCTTGGGAAAAACAGCAGAAATTAAGATTGATGGAAAAACTCTAAAATCAACTAAGATTGATGGTTTTGAATTAGGAGAATATGTAGAAGATTCTAAAAATCAGAACTACCAAATTATCTATTTAGGTTCAGGAGAATATCAGATCAATTCTACCTTAGAAAAAAAAGAAAAAGAACTGATCAGTACCGCACCGATCATCTATCCACAAGACACTTTGGTAAAAGCTGGGCAAGAGGTATTGGTAAAAATGACCTCCTCATCGCCAAAGAGTAAAATTTATTATACCTTAGATGGAAGCGATCCTAGTCCTAAGTCAAAGCGATATCGTAAGCCTTTTGTAGTAGATCAATATTCTGTAGTGAAAGCCATAAGTGTGGAGAAGCGAAAACAAACGAGCTTTATCAAGAATGCAGTGATTGACTTTTATGATCCTAAGCAAAATGGCTGGAAATATAGATATTACGAAAAACATATAAAGAGTTTACCTAATTTTGATACTCTAAAACCTCTTGCTCAAGGTTATATTCCTGATATTGATGTCTACCACATCAGAAAAAGACCACATAATTGGCTGACATGTTTTGAATCAAATTTAAAAATTCCCAAAGATGGATTGTATACCTTTTATTTGGCTTCAGATGATGGAGCAGCCTGTTATATTGATGATAAATTATTGATCAAAAATGATGGCTTACATTACAAAACACAAAGAGCACAGAAAATTTATTTAACAAAAGGTTATTACAAAATTAAGTTAGAACATTTTAATTTTTACTCTATTGCAAGTTTAGAATTAGGAATCAGCAGCAAGGATCTGCCTAGACAAAAAGTCCCCATTTCTTTTCTATACTATAAGGGGCAGTGATTTTTGTTGGAAAGTATAAAAAATCTTCATGTATAATTTCTAATAAGTAGCTGGACATAATTAGTTATAGAATAAGTAAATTAGAATTTTTGTAGATAGATTTGCTTCACAGAGCAATTC
>JAKVCT010000262.1 GCA_022448995.1 Saprospiraceae bacterium | reverse complement strand
CACGAGGCTTTTTAACGAAGTGCAGCGCAAAAAGGCTGCTTGAATTAAATACAAATTAATTGTGGCTAGCTACTTAAATGAAGTAATTGGTTGAATGTGCTCAAAACTATATTTACTATTTTGAAATCATTTGTTCTTCTGAAATACTCACTGTAGCCTGCCATAGCTATATTTTCACTTATCAAACTTGCTCAAAATATATCATCCGATTACTTTTGATGACTTATTACTCCAAGGCTTTCTAAGAGTATATTCCAAGTTTGTTAGCTAAGTAGACAGTAATTCTATGATTGCTTTTTTTAAACAATATTTTGTTAAAATTTTCATCAACTTATTCTTCTGTTGTTGTTTCTCCACCTTATGGGGGCAAGATTGTCAAAGTGATTTGGCAACAAAAGGTGCTGCCTATTATCAAAAGGGAAAACAATTTAATTCAAGTGCACAGTATGATAGTGTCTGCTACTACATGGAGTTAGCTAAAGATAGCTATAAGGAAGCGAATTGTTGGGAAAAGGTCGCTCAGATGCTTCGTAATCTAGCCATTACCTACAAACGAACTAAGGCCTTTGACAAAGAGGTTTATGCACTTGAAGAAGCATTGATTGTAGCTGAGCAACAGCTCGCTGATACTAGCAAATGGAAAGGAAAGGTCTATCATTATGCTGGAGCTACTTTTATGTTAGCTAATCAACTAGATTCAGCAGCATTATATCTTGATAAATCCAAGGATATCTTCAAAAATCGAACAGAGTGGAAGGATTATGTTGGCTCTTGCAAGGATCTTGCACGTGTAGCTTATTTTAAGGAGGATTTTAAAAAAATGGAAGCTCAAACAGATGAAGCTTATCAAATTACCAAACAGCACATGAATGGTAATCAAAAACAATTAAAATCCATCTTTCAGCTTTATGGTGCATTATACTATCGAACAGGAAACTATGATCGAGCTTTAGATAAGCATCTAGAAGGTTTGGAATATGTCCTAAAAAATCCAAAAAATGCTGCAGATAGTTCGTGGATTGCCACATATTATAACAATATTGGCTTGCTCTACATGCGCAAAGGAGATATTGCTCAAACAGAGGCTTATTGCAGGAATGCATTGACTATAGCTCAAGCCCTAGAAAACTCTACTTTTCAGATTACTATTTATCAGAACTTGGGTGAATTCCTGAAACTCAAACGCAAATATCACAAATCCTATTCTTACTACATGAAGGGATTAGAAGTATTAAGTGCCAATAAGAATGTAGAAGTCATCCTAAGTGAACAGAACCGCGCTTGGATTAATTTGAATAATGGAATTGCTGAAGTTGCTCCCAAAATCAATCGAGTATCTATTGGTAAGCAAGCAATAGAACAAAATATCATTCTACACAAAAAAGAAAAATATAGAGAAGCCAATACCTATAAGGTCTTGGGACTCTTGCACCTTAATGAAAAAGAATATGATAAAGCAGATAAAGCCTTTTTCAAAGCTTTGGAGCTCAATCTCAATGCTCATGCCACCGAACAACATCCTGATGTAGCTGCAATCTACCGGTATTTAGGTGACTTAAGAGTAGAACAGGCACAAATAGAGCAAGCTCTAGAATTCTATAAAAAAGCTAAAAGCTCTCTAGAATTACCCTATGATCCTTCAGCTAACACAGAAGTCAATTTGATTATTTCTGATCGAAAAATGCTGCTTAAAGTACTTACAGCCAAGGCGAAAGCTCTACGAAAGGATTTAGATTACTCTCAAGCCTATACAACCTCACAAGAGGCTGTTAGGCTCGTAGATGAGATGCGTAATAATATGTTACAGTCTGACTCTAAATTATTCCTACTACAAGAAATTATTCCCTTGTATGAGTCTACACTCAATCTAGCACTCAAACTTTATCAAAATACAAAGGAAGAGAAATATAGAGAGGATGCTTTTCGATTGGTCGAAAAAAGTAAGTCCATTCTATTACTCGATGCACTAAAAACAGAAGAAGCTCGTAAATTTGGCGATGTACCCGCAGAAATTCTAGAAGAGGAAAGACGTTTATCAGTTGAGTTAGCTCGGGTTGAAAAAGAATTATTTGAAGCTTCTAGCAATCAACAATCCAAACTGGTCAAGAAGCTCAAGCAAGAATCATTAGAACTAAAACGTCAAAGTGATAAGCTGGTAAAAAGCTTGGAGGATAACCCTGATTACCAAAGTTATTATCAACTCAAGTATGATCCCAAAATTGCTACCTTGGCAGAAATTCAAGAAACCATAGATGACAAAACATTGGTCCTTGAGTTCTTTATTGGCAACAAATACATCTATATCTTTGGGATCAAAAAATCGGGTGTACATGTTCAAGAAATTCCTAAGGATTCAAAGTTTGAAACACAGATTTTTGCACTTCGCCAAACGCTGACTGATATCAAACTACTCTCTCGAAATCCCGATGTTGCTTTTAGCAGATTTTGTGATAATTCGCAGGCGGTTTATAATCAATATGTCCGTGAACATATTGTAGACGTAGACGATATTGAACAAATTATAGTCATCCCAGATGGTTTATTGAATTATATCCCTTTTGAGGTACTGCTAGATCAAACCCCAAGTTTGGAGGCTAGTCGCAACTTATCTTACAAGAATCTCTCTTATTTGATCAAAAACTATACGATCAACTATCATTACTCTGCTTCTCTGATGCTTTTTGAACGTGATCTAAAAAAATCGGATGGTCAGATGTTGGGATTCGCTCCTTCTTATCAGAAAATACAATTAAAAACAGGTAGTAAGCAAGTACGAGAAATTCGGGCAAATATTGAGGATCTGCCTGGAGCAAAAACTGAGGTAGAAATGCTGAGTGAGCGGTTTGTAGGAGACTTTTTCTATGGTATGGATGCCAATGAACAAAAATTTAAAGAAATTGCTCAAAAGAATAGTTATGCTATTATTCATTTGGCAATGCATGGTTGGATTAATCAAGATAAGCCTGAATTTTCAAATCTAGTCTTTACCTATTCTGGGGATACAACAGAAGATGATTTACTCCATGCCTATGAGCTTAACTTGCTTCATTTAAGAGCTGACTTAGTTGTCTTAAGTGCTTGTGAAACAGGTTTTGGTCGCTATGACCGCGGAGAAGGTGTCATTAGTATTGGACGTGGGTTTATGTACTCCGGCATCCCTAGTCTAGTTATGACACTTTGGCCTATCAATGACCAAGCTTCGGCTATAATGATGAGTAGTTTTTATGAAGGTCTCACACAGGGTAAACGCAAGGATGAAGCTATGCGCACTGCCAAACTAGACTATCTCGAACAAATGACAGATACAGGTGCTCACCCTTTCTTTTGGGCAGGATTTATCACTCTAGGAGATGAACAGCCTATTCACCTAAAACGTATTTTCAGCTTTGTTGACTATTTCAAATACTTTAGTCTTACGCTTGTCTTACTCTTGGTCTTATTTTGGTGGATACGTTCTAGAAAAAGAACTAATAATCCTTAGGGAGACTAGCTTTGCAGAGCACTTCGTAGTTCAGTATTAAAGATTTTTGTATAGTAAGAAATTTGCAATGCACAACATTCTCCTATCCTGAGATTACATCCTTTGCATATAAAATCTTAGGTTTCCAGTACTTAGAAGTATTGATATTATCTACTACAATTCCTCTAGAAGTAGCATGCATTACATGTACACCTTCAGGTGTATTGTCTACCACCAAAGCAACATGAGTTACTCGACCACCTTTACCATAACGACTAAAAAATACTAAATCACCTACCTGAGCATCTTTCAACGCCTTCTTCTTCCCTTGACGTGCTTGATATCTTGAGCTTCTTGACAATTGGATACCATGTTGAGCCATTACATAAGAAGTAAAACCTGAACAATCAAAACCACCTGGTCTAGACCCTGCCCAAACATAACGTGTTCCTAAATGCTTGCTGGCTACATCTACAATTGTCGTACGGATTTTAGAACGACCTGCACTATCCAGACCTTCTGCATACTTGACAGGAACAACTTGAATGTTTTTGGAAGCTGCTACAAATTTATTTGAATAAGAAGAATGATGGTAGTGAGGATCACTAGATTGGGAAGAGTTTTGACCTTGACGACTAGCATATTGTTGTCTTGCTTGCTTTCTGATTTGACGATCTTTACGAATCTTTCGGTACTTGTGAGTTATTTTTTCTAGACCTGTTAAATCACTGTGTAAAATACTGATTGTAGTCTCCTCAACTGGATTATTGATCATGTAAGTTGCTAGGGCAATCTGAAAATTCTCTTCCGATTCCATAGCTACCTGTACTTCTTTATCTAAGCTTGTGGCCATTACGAAAACCGCCAAAGCACTGATCGTAAGAAAATAAACTCCAAAAACACGCATCCACTTTCTCTGGATAAGATCTATTTGTTTCATCAAAGTAAACTTGGGTTGCACAGCACCTTAAACAACTAATAATCAATCTATTGATCTTCTATTAGTTTATTCAACAAACATACAAAATAGGGCTGTGTAAATATTTTTTTGTATATATTTTTGTCAAAATCGACTGTAAAACTACGTTTTTTTGCGCAGATATCCAAAAACGGTTTTTTATCGACTGTTTATAATAAATTTCAGTAACGAATGGTTTAAAAATTAAGAAATAATTAACCTAAAAATTAATTAATAAAACCATATATGTTTATAGTAAATAATCGACGACGAGTAAATTAACATAGAACCAAGTTTTTTAGGTTAAATAATTTTTTTCACTTAAATTAGTATCATTATTTTACCATAGTAAAATCAAAATTGAGAATGCCTACAGTAAAAGAAACATTACTTAAAATCAAAACGCAGAATGAACAGTATAAAAGGTTCATGGATGCAACAAGAAAAGAACTTTCCAAAGCCTATCAAGATGCTCTTGAAAAGGCCAAACGCATGAATACTCTTGATGATATCTTGTCATCTTCACAACAAGAACAGCCTAACCTAACAAAATCCCAAAGCGATAATGATGGAGACAACTATCCTCCATACTATTCTTTCCATGATCTTAATGTCACTATAACATTACCACTCCATAAAATTGGAGAAAGTTTTAAAAAAGATAAATTAGGCAAACGAAAAACTAGAAAATTGAAAGAAGATCGACCCGATGGTTTTATTGATATTCTTTTTGAAAATCATGAATTAGAATTTTTGTTGAATCTAGAAAAACATGATAAAGAGATCCTCATGCAAATGGGTAGTGAGTCTCTTTATCAAACCTCAAGTTCATTAACTTCTTACTACTTTAATAAAGTACTATGTAAAGGAGTCTCTAAGATTTACTATAGTGGGGGTTGTGATAAAGCTCCTATAGATATAGTAGAAAACTTCTCTTTACCTTATTACTATCATTTTGAAAAACAAGTCATCATAGAAGTTGCACTTCCCTCTTTTATTTATAAAGCTCATGGGATGAGTGAGCCAAGTTCACAAGAAATCATTGTCAATCTCGGAATGAAATTAGGAAAATCTAATGATACATCTACTGAGGTTAATGCTTATTTGAATCATTGCGAATTTGTAAAGAATGATGTTTATAATCTGATTTCTCAATATGGTAAAATTGAATACTCTCATACTATTACTGGGAAAAGTGGGATTGATGAAAACAGTGAAAAAAATAATCGCATCATACAAGACCTTAAGAGATAAAGAACAATGAAATATATTGTTATGATTCTAACATGCATCTTGGGCTTGGTTTCTAAAACTCAAGCTCAAGACACCTTACAATGGGAAGTTCAACTCCTAGGAACGAATAAATATAAAATTTCTGCCCCACTTATCACATGGACAATAATCCAAACTATTCATGATCAAGACATTAAGAACCTAAAGCTTATTGATGTAATTCCTACATACCATCAAAATCATCTACAATTACATATAGAAAAGCATAAAGCAAGTTCAGGCACAATTGAACTAGATTGGCAACTAACGAATGAACAACTTGCCTATATTTTTCATGTTAAAATGTATATTAACTTGATTAATCCTAAGGCTTTTAATAAAAGAGAATTTGGAGATTGGCAAACAACTGATATGCCTAAAAAATTACGTATTAATCAAAAACGTCTTCGAAAAAATCCAGTCTATTTTGAAAAATTCACATTAAAGTCCAATCTCGAAGAACAATTTCTAAAATTACTTGACACTAAAATTAGCTATAGCTATGACATTGATTAATCGTACAGCCTGCTATGTTTTATTATTTTGTTTTTCTCATAGCCATCTTATGGCTCAAAAAGATTGTGAAGGAAAAACAAAACGTCTAGAATTTAAACTCAAATTAATACAAATTGACCATAAAACCCAAAAAGAATATATCCTATTAGACTCAGATGTTGTTTTGAAAACAATGAAAGTAATAGATTCTGAAAACCATAACCAAGCAATATCATCCTTTTGTTTTATAGATGGTATGGAAGCCAAAACAAGCTCTACTGTTACTAACAGTATAAAAGCATACAGTTTTTCTTCGCCCACAGATTCTTTGTATTTGACTGAGACCTGTGACTGTGCTGAGAAAGATATGCCTAATTATACAGCTGACCTTAGATATATTTTTAGTTTACCTGTTATACATCCTTTAGCCGATTACTCCCCTTCATCATTATTTTTTGGTTTCAGAATTCGTGTTAACACAGCTGACCATATGATTTATCGGCAAGGAAAAACGCATGCACTCAATAAAACTTTCACCATTTATCCTCCAAATAGTTATGATGATATTCGCTATTTTAGAATCGAAGTAGACGAAGAAAAAATTAGACAACATTTTATCAATGAGGAGATTTTCTTTGAACATGCAGTATTATCAAGTAAAATTTCTTCTACTCACCCTTATGTGTTAGAAACGGATTGATAAATCTTCTTTTTCATAATTTATATAACTATGATTAGTCTCATTTTTATCCTGCTATTTCTTAGCATTAGTATAATACAAACTAAGGAAAAAATTAGACTTAAGTAGGTGGACGTAATTAATTTTATAATAATTCACAAGATTTAACTTCGTTGAGCCTTTCAGGGTTTTTGAT
>JAKVCT010000261.1 GCA_022448995.1 Saprospiraceae bacterium | reverse complement strand
AGCCGCAAAGCGGACAGAGGCGAAGCCGACTAGTGGTAAGCTCTGCTGCCACCAGCGCTACCAGCGAGAAAAAAGGTGAAAAAGTGGGCAAACCTCGAAGAGCTCAACGAAGTTAAATCAATGGATTTAATGCGGTGAAGATAATTTTTAAACAACTTCTATAAATGTGGGGACTAGCCCCACATCAAAAAGCTTATTTAAAGGATATACTATTTTTTCTAATCAAGTACTTTCCTTAATTCGTTATTTTTTCACAACTAATTGATAATTAAAATATATACAAAACAAACTATTACACTCTGTAACAGAGTATTTAAGTAACAGGTGGATACAATTCTACTTAAAATCGGTAAATTCCTCGAAAGGTCAGCATATGAATAATTTCTGCTGGTGGACGGCCAGAACCATCCTTTTTACGGATCGTATACAAGGATCTTGACCAACGAAAATTAAATCCCCAGTTTCTGGTGAAAAATATAGTTGGTGAAATCGTCACCATTATATTGGACCTTCGGTATTGATCAGAAAAACTCGGAAGATCTACTCCATTTTGCTTTCCATTGGAAAATAACAACTGATTATAGGATACTCCCGCCCCGAAAACAATACGAGAATAAGTATTACCCTTAGCATCTTCTACAAACCATTCATGCAAATTAGCTTCTACTGGAATTTCAACATAATCCAAACGATAATGAAAAGAAAAAGCATTATTAGCAGTCCGTTGGAAGGATCCTTTTTGGCTGTATAGGATTTCAAAACTCAGCTCAAAACGCTTTGAAAATCGAATTCCTCCTCGCCCACCTATATTTAAACCGATTTTATTATAGCCTGCTGCTGCATCTCCATCAATTTGTGAAAGGTTTGCACCTGCTACCACCGCAGCTGTAAAAATGCCTGACTCTCCCTTGTCCTGTGCATATAACTCAGACAGGATAAAGCTCGCTAATAAAATAAGTATACTTACTGTAAACTTCATAGATATTTTTTTTTGATCTTAAAACAATTGATCTAATTGAGTTCGAAAAGTTTACAAAAATACAATGCAATTAATAAAAACGTATAAAAAAACCTTCTTTTGTTTCTTGAATGCACAAAAGAAGGTAATTAATTCAAATTTTATGTTCAACTTTAGAACGATTAGGACTTCAGAAACTTCAATACTTCCTGTTCTACCTGAATAAAATAGACTCCCTGATGCATACTTGACAGATCTACTTCATTTCCACGCCCCCTACGTACTATTCTTCCCATACTATCATAAATCAGATATTCAGGTTGAATTTTATCTGCGTTAATATACAAAGTTTGTCCAGCTGGATTAGGAAAAATAGACAACTGCACTTCTTTTTCTTCTGTGATATACTTAGTATTAGTAGTCATACTGATAGAACAACTATCCAAGTGACGTTTCATAAATTCTGTATATCCTTCTCCATTGGTATTATCAATATTATGAGCTGTAATATCTGCCTTCACTTCTGAGAGTCCAACAGCTACCACGGTATCATACAAGGTTTTACTATGTAGATGATGATGCAAAGGATCTTGTGCAGGATGTGTAGCAGAATTCAAAGATTGAATATATAAAGGTGGATCATTAGCATCCAAATGATAAAATACATCCACATCTTGGCGATACTGAATCAATACTGGGTCTACCAATATATCATAAGTAGAATCTACAATTCCACCATAAAAATCATTATAACGATCAAAACCCAAAAGCGCTTCAATACTATCCATCGTAAAGTTTGTTCCATTGCCATCAAAATCATCAAAAACATCTGTCTCCCAACGATACAGATCATAGGTAGATTGGGTATTTAGGGCTACTGCCGCACAAACTTCTGTGGACATCCTCAAAACAGGATCATTTGCAGTTGGATCTGCCATATTAGCACGTGTAGCCAACCAAAGGCTAGTTCCTGCACCAGCAGAACCTCCATAAACTACTACTTTCTCAGGATCAATATGTAAATCATCTGCATAATAACGAATGTATTGTAAAGCGCGTTTAGCGTCATTTAGGCACTTGATCACCCCATCTGTATCTGTCCCCAATAGTGGACTATTGGAATTGGGTAATAACCGATAATCAATACTGGCACAGGCTATACCATTATCTAAAAAATAAGTCAACTCTTGTTTTCCTGAATTACTTGTATATATCTTATTCTTAGTACCTCCTGTGAAACCTCCGCCATGTATATAGATTGCTAAAGGAAAGGTTCCTATTGTATCTGGCAGAAAAATATGAAAAGATTGCAAAGTTGTATCATCTGTACCATAAGGTAAATTTAAAGCATACACTGGATTAGAACTTGTAGTAGTAATAATAGAACTAGGAATACTATCAAATTGCACATTTAATTGAGCAAAACTGACTACATAATAAAAACATAAAAATAAACTTAGGTTTAGAATTTTCATTGATCTGAAATTTTGATGTATTTAGGCAATAAAAGCTGTTTATCGTTTAGGAAATTAATCATACTATTTCGAAGTTATTCAAGGGATTAATCTAGATGATTTTGGTGCGGTGGAGATGATTTCCAAACAACTTCTTCCGATAAAAACTTTTTCACTTTAGGTATAATCTTATGCAGAGCTTTAGGAGAAGTTTTCTTCTTCAAACCTAGCTGAACTTATTATCTTTCTTCGGATCACATTAGTAATTTCATACAATTAGACGCTATTCTTATGATTGGGTTTAATCCAATCAATATTTCGTAGGTTTTTAGCTTTTTGACTAAACCATAAAAGACTCTGCAAAACTAAAATTAAAAAATCAACGAACTATCAATTAAATTATAGTATACTTGCATTAATTCAATAACATCCATCATCCTTAGCTCGTAAGTTGTCAGCTTCGCTGAGCCTTTCACAACTCACAACTAACTGACAACCAAAACAATACATCAAATTAATTTATTCAAATGAAATATCACGCAGCTACACTCAAAAAACTAGAAACCCTTTTCAAGCAACTAGATTTCAAAATCCGTTACGAAAAGGGTAACTTCCAAGCAGGTTATTGTGTGGTTCATCACCAGCAAGTTATTGTAGTCAATAAATTTTATAAAACAGAAGCTCGTATTCGTTGTTTATTAGATATTTTAAAAGAAATGGATATAGATTTTTCAACTAAAAACCTGGATGAGGAAACTCAAAAGTTTCAGGAATCTATTTCTAGTTTGCTTATTAAAGATGATACTCCCCTAGCCTAATAAAACGTCGGTAGTATCTTTTTGCTGATCCTTTTCTGGTTTTAATGGATTGATTTTCACAGAATCCAAATTGATTTCAGGTGCTGGAGTTTTTGGTTTTCTCAAGGAATCCTGAAGTGGCTCGGGTTGTTCAATCTCTAGTTTCCAACCTGAGGCCTCTACCAAAATTCTGATAATCTCGAGCGTTTCTATGCCTCTAGCTCTAGCCTTATCCATCAGTTCACTATTTTCTACTGCTTTGCGTAGTTTTTGCTTGGCTACATCACCAATAGATGTCAATTCTTCCTCATTGAACGCATTAAAAATCCCCTCACTTATATCATAATAATCTAAATCGTGATCTATGGCTAAGATTTCTGGATCAGGTAGGTTTTTTACAATAATCACCTTGCGAATAGAATCCGGCTCAAAGGTTGCTTTCTGTAAGTCATATCCAATAGAAACCGTCGCATTCACGCGGACAATTGCTTGCTTGGAAAACATAGAAACATCTGACCAAAAGTAGTCCTTATACTCATGTATATTAGAAAATTCCCCCTCAAGGGTAATTAATTTAGCAACTTCATTAATTTGCTTGAGAATGATTTGTTGCTTATTGTCAGGCATTGGATCGCGCTTAGGCTTAGCATCAAAATAATAAGAATAGCCAAAAATCCCTAGCAGCCCTCCTGCAATAAAAAATAATAAAGAATCAAATAATTTCATTTAAGTTAGATTAAATTTTAAAACTGGATACAATGAAGATAAATTTTTAACTTCGTTATATATTCTGTGTTGAAAATAAATACGTTTGATGATTTAGATTATACTCGTTAATAAAAATCGTCTCCAGTTCCATTCCTAGACGCTTAGCTACTCGTGCAGAAGCATAGTGTGCACTCGCCATATTGGCAATAACACGCTCTATACCCAATGTTTTCTGTGCATGATCCAAGCAAGCTTGTGCTGCTTCCACAGCATAGCCTTTGCCCCAAGAACTGTAATGAAAGATATAGCCCAAATCATATTCTTTTTTCCCATTGACTAAGGTCTTAAATACACCACAATCTCCAATCAATTTTCGAGTACTTTTTTCCCAAACACTATACCTCCCTATTCCGTGTTCAGTGTAGCTTTCTTGACTACGTTTGATCCAATACTGAGTCGCTTTTTCATCAAAAGGTTTGGGCCAAAAACGCATTGTTTTAGGATCTGACAAGATTTGATGTAAGGCAATCCACTCTTCTGCCTGCCATTCACGTAAGATTAATCGTTGGGTCGTTAATTGAAACATAGTAGAGCTTATTTTGTCAACCTTCGTTTATATTTCCAGAAAGTTGATTGAAAAAATATTGATTTTAGAGATTTTGACTTATTTTACTTTAGAGCATGTATAAAATTAGTGTATTTATTAACAATAGTTCGCAGGTTTTTAGCTTCGCAGAGCCCTTCGTAGTTTCACTTTTTCGCGGGTAACACTCGTAGTAGCAAAGCTGACCACTAATTGGCTTCGCCTCTGACCGCAGAGCAGCTATAAACTCAGCTCAACGCAGCTAAAAGTGGGCAGACCTCAGAGAGCTCAACGCAGTTAACCCTGAAAGGATCTACGAAGTGAAATCAATGGATCTGATGCGATAAAGATAATTTTTAAACAACTTAGTTATTAAATACTCTGTAACAACTTCATTCATAAAAATAATACTTTCTCAAAATACACTTAAATTGACAAATAAGATAAAAAAAATAATTCTAACCCATACTTTAATTTGGCTAACAGGTTGGTTACTCATAGCCTGGATGATTGTGGATGAGGAATATTTTTGGGGATCTTTACTCAAAAGTTTTCTATTTTCTTCAGGTTATGCAGTATTATTCTATACCAATGCTTTTGTGCTTTTTCCAAAACTATGGAATCGCAAGAGGTACTTTTTGCATATCCTTGCTGTAAGTACCATGATTTGTACCAACGGGATTATTTTTTCGGTATTTATGCCTCCCAAACCACTACCAACGCATCCTTATTATAGCAATGCTCCCTTACCCCATGCCAAACACATCCCCAATCATAATCCAGTTGGCCCAGGACATTTACCCAACCCCATAAACCATCATACTCCAGGAGGAAAAATACCCCAGCCTCCTCCGCAAGATACCATTTTAGGCTTGCCAACTCCCGCTTTGCGCCAGTTTTTTGCTGTAGTGGGATTTTCTATTGTAGTTTGCTTCATCAGTACTCTATTCCAAACAGCACAAGAAACTCAAAAACGAGAAAAAAAAGAACTACAACTGGAACGAGAAAAACTAGAAACAGAAATGCGTTTTTTGAAATCACAGATCAATCCACACTTTCTGTTCAATGTGCTCAATAATATATACACCTTATCTTATATTGGATCAGAAGTTGCCCCACAAATGATTCTCAAGTTATCTAATATGCTTAGGTATATGCTCTATGAAGCTCATATTTCAAGAGTTCCTCTCGCCAAAGAGGTAGTTTATCTGAGCGATTACATAGAGATGCAACTGCTAAAAGATGATGAATTAAATGTCCAATATGATTTTGATAATATCAATCCACAACTGCCTGTAGCTCCAATGCTATTTATATCTTTTGTGGAAAACAGTTTCAAACATAGTAAGATCGAAGATTTGGACAATGGTTGGATTAATCTAAAACTGTATACAATAGACCAGACTATTCATTTTGAAATACATAATAGTATTCCTCAACAAGTATTCACCAAAGATCATGTTGGTGGAATTGGGCTAGTAAATGTAAGAAAACAATTAGATTTACTCTATCCTAATAACTATCATCTTGATATGAAAACTAGTGATCAACAGTTCTCTGTATTCTTGAAAATAGAATTACCTAAAATTGGGCAAATGACAACTGCCTGAAACAAATACCTATATGTTTTATGGATCAAACTCTTATCAAATGTCTAATTGTAGACGACGAGAAATTAGCTAGAACTCTACTGGAAACCTATGTAAAAAAAATACCCCGATTACAGCTTATTGCCAAATGTAAAAATGCGCTGGAAGCAAAAGAAATCTTAGGGCGAGAACATATTGACCTAATGTTTCTGGACATTCAAATGCCTGAACTCACAGGAATTGAGTTTTTGAAAGACTTGGATCAGCGTCCAACTGTCATTTTCACCACTGCTTATGCTGAATATGCCTTGGAGGGTTACCAACTAGATGTAGCAGATTATATGCTTAAACCAATCCCATTCCCTAGGTTTGAGGAAGGTGTTCAACGTGCCATAGATCGAATAGAGCTTCTTCTCAAAGCTCAACAGGCTCCAAGAGGTACAGTAGAGAATGCTCAACAAAATCAGAAGTATATTACTGTCAAAGCAGATCATAGAATCTATAAGATCATGTTTGCGGACATTTTGTATATAGAAGGTATGCGAGAATATGTCTCTTTTCAGATGGCTGATAAACGTATTATTGCATTAGAGTCTCTAAAAAAACTAGAGAATATTCTCCCTAATAAACAGTTCATGCGAGTGCATAAGTCTTATATTATCAACTCTGATTATGTGGAATCCCTTTATGGTAATCTCATAGAACTCAAAGGCAAACAGATTCCTATTGGAAAGAGCTATCGTGAAAAAGTAGTGAATAACATTTTTTAGTAGTCTGTAATAAATACTTTTTTATTTTTTGATAAAGAAGTTGTTTAAAAATCATCTTCACTGCATCAAAATCATCTGAATTTCTGCATTAAATCTAATTCTTAAACAACATCAAAGTAGTGGCTGGGGTCTGTCCAGAAAAATAAAATTGATTTTCCTAATGAAAATCTTATTTGGGGAGGTTCAGCTGAACCTCCCTAATTACCACACAGAA
>JAKVCT010000260.1 GCA_022448995.1 Saprospiraceae bacterium | reverse complement strand
GCAGGGGTTTACCTAGTGAGTGTACAAACGAATGATGGTGCCTCTTATGCTCAACGTAAAATTGTTATTTATCGTTAGATCAATGTATTTATAATCATTCATGAAAATCTTAGTCTAGAATCTTTATGACAAAGATTTCATTATATTATTGAAAAAGAATCCAAACCTAAGTTTGGATTCTTTTTTTGGTACAAAGCTAAGGGCAATGCTATGATTCAGTATTCTTTATTTTGATGATAATGCGTTATTGGTGAAATTGTGTTAGTAGACAGATAGGAAGGCTTACTTCGCTGAGCACGTCGTGGTTGCATACTAAGGGATTGATCCTCTTTAACCTTTTGCCATTCTACACTTGTACGAAGAAGTACAAGAGCAGAGTAACAAGGAAAGATAAAACGCTCCCAAAGGGCTCCACAAAGCTAACCCTGAAAGGCTCAGTAAAGCTAAATCTTATGAATTCTCCTGTCCTCTTTATTCTATTCACTTACTTACTGACTCTTAGGAAGCCCCTTCGTTTTATGTAGAACTTGCAGACATTTCCAAACTTAACACAAACTTAATATCACATCTTCATAAGACAAGACACATTTTTCATTTCTTCGAGTTGGTTATACCTAGCTATGCTATTGAATAGTTAAAATAGCTCTTAGTCTTTTTGATAAGGAGCCGTTTATTTTTTAACTATAGCTAGCACTATCTAATTTTGTTCACTATCCTTTGTAATTAATAGTTAACCCTTTGTAATACACCAAGTCTATAACTATTCAATCTATCCACGATTATGTTTGATAACCTATTTATGTATTTGGGGTTTGCCCTAGCAGCCTATTCTGTAATTGGAAATGATGTTATACAAACTCTAGGAACCTTTTTAAGTTCTAATGAAAAACGTCCATGGTATATTTTGTGGGCCTTTGCAGGAACTATTCTATTTGGTACCCTACTCTATGGTTGGTCTAATAATACACCTACTCGCATTATACATATTGATGGTTATTGTGAAATACAAACAGATAATTCTTCTTACAAGGGATTATATCTTTCTTATAAAGAACTTACCAAGGAGGGAGCCTGCGGGAAGGTAAAACCTCCGAAATGGTTTAGTAAACCAGAAAAATACAAGGTAGACAGTGATACAGCTCAGGCTATTTGCTTAAACATATATACTAGAGAAATTCTAGACAATGGAGTTAGCAAATATGTGCCAAAGACAGATACTATGCAAGCAGTCTTAGTCAAACCTGCAGAAGTTCAGTTTACCCACCAAGGTAAGCAAATGACTATCAATCTCCCTGTTGAGGAGATTAGAGATGTTTCTTATGGTCGTTTGGATAAGTATCCATTTCCTAGTTATTTTGGATGGTGGTATGTTCTACCTCCATTGGTCCTCCTCTTCCTAACGCGTTGGGGAATTCCTGTAAGTACAACCTTCCTAATTCTAACTTTCTTCAATCCTAAGAATCTGGGAGATATGGCCTTTAAGTCTGGTCTAGGTTACCTAGTTGCTTTTGGTGTAGCTATTTTATTTTATGGAATCATTAGTGCAAGTTTAGAAAAACGTTTCTTAAAAAATAAGCTAGAAGGAGGCTCTGAACGAATGTGGACAGTCTTTCAATGGGCATCCACAGGATTTCTGTGGACACAATGGCTCATACAAGATTTCGCCAATATCTATGTCTATATCCCTCGACAAATAGAACTAACAGAACTTCTGATTACTGCTAGTGGTATGCTAGCTTTGCTTGGCTACATCTTCTATAGTCGAGGTGGTGCAATTCAAGGTATTGTCAAGGCCAAAACAAATACTGAGGATATACGATCAGCTACCTTTATTGACCTTATGTTTGGAATATTACTATTATATTTTAAAGAGTTGAATGAAATACCAATGAGTACAACTTGGGTCTTTTTAGGTTTGCTAGCAGGTCGTGAGTATGCACTTCGTGCAAGGTTGAGCAAGGATACAAGTTTGGAAGGAAAGATTGGTCCAGTTGCTTCTGTTCACCTACTAGTACTTAAAGATTTGGGTAAGGCATTACTTGGATTAGCTGTTAGTGTTGCATTGGTCTACATGATCCAGTTCATATCACAAACTGGTGCCTAAAAAGATTTTAATCTAAAAAATAGTAGACAGATAAGCCTTTATCAGGCTCTGAGTAAAATTATTTTTTAGCTAAAAAAAGATGCTTTACACAGTTAATTTAATCAGGTTTTTGTAGTGACAAAAACATTAGGTCTTGATTATCTATTAGTTACAATTAACCAAGAAATTACCATATAGTATCTTTCGTAGATTATAGTCATGTATGGAAAACTAAGGTCACTAATAATTCTTACTTCTTGAGATAAACTATTTTTGATAAGGTTTATTATAAGTTTAGTGTTCTTAGTTTTTTAGTCAAAATACAAGAAAAAGTGACACTAAAAATTAACTGAATATTCAATTTTGATATAAACACAAACTCAAATAGTTTGACTGATTAGTGGGTTAATAAAAAATACAACTCAAATTATAATCCATTAATAATCAATCAATTAAAGAACGGTTTCTGTTAAAAAAATTGGACAAGAAAACAAAATGTATTTTTCCTAAAAAAAGTAGGAAAAATGTTAGATATTTGCATTGTAATACACAATGATTATTCACAAAAGTTAAATACATATGAGTACTCAGCTTGAATCTAGAACTGATTACTATTGGTCTGACGAAAAAGAACCGCATCAGGCACGTAGAATAGCAATTCTTAAAGCACATCCCGAGGTTAAGAAATTATATGGGTATAATCCGATGACAAAATACTCTACTATAGCTATCGTTATCATTCAGATGACTGTAGGTTTTTTTGCAGCAGATATTTTAGCGTTAAGTTATGGTTGGTTATGGTTTATATTGACTGCTTATTTTGTGGGAGCAACTATTACACATGCTTTATTTTTAGCAATCCATGAGATTACACATTATCTTGCCTTTGAGAAAAAATTGCCAAACGATATTCTTGCATTAATTGCCAACTTACCGATTGTAGCACCCTATGCTATGTCCTTTAAGGTTTATCATTGGATGCATCATTTGGAACAAGGAAAAGATGGAATTGATACAGATATTCCTACCCAATCAGAAGCTAAGATGTTTAAAGGCTTTTTTGGTAAAGTAATTTGGTTTTTACACCAAATTGTATTTTATGCCTTACGTCCTATTTTCGTAAAGCGTATTCCTGTTGACAAATGGCAGATCTATAATGCAGTCTTTCAGATATCTGCTATGGCTGTTTTCTTTTATTTTGCGGGCTGGCAGGCTGCAGCATACTTCTTACTATCTATGTTGTTAGCAGGAAGCCTACACCCTACTTCTGGACACTTTATCTCAGAACACTATGTGTTTCATGAGGAGCAAGAAACATATTCTTATTATGGTCCATTAAATAAAATTACGTACAATGTAGGTTATCATAATGAGCATCATGATTTTCCTTCTATTCCAGGAAGCCGCCTACCTGAATTAAAAAAGATGGCACCTGAATTTTATGACAATTTACATTCGTACGATTCATGGACAAAGGTTATTCTAAACTTCCTGTTCAAACGTGATATTTCATTATATTCTCGAACAAAGCGTAAGTAAGGTAGGTAATAGTCTAAATACTCTCGTAAGTTATTTTTAGCTGATGTTAAGCCTTAAGCCAACATTAGCTTCACTGAGCACTTTGTGGTTAGCACCACAGAATTTTACTGTAGTTCGCTACAATTACGTTCTGTTCATTAATTAAAGTTAACTAACGACTGATTTTACCCTCTTCTTAAAAAAGCGAAGCCTAACTATTAATAGTTAAGCTTCGCTTTTTTATTGGTATAGAACTGAATTTAAAGAGGGAGATTAGTTTCACTGAGCACTTTGTAGTCCAGTACTACTTGATTTGATTTTCTTTCAACTTTTGAGCTGAGGCAAAGAGGTGCAAAAGCTGAGGCAAAAAAAAACGAAGCCCAAACAATAGTAGAGCTTCGTTTTTTACGAACTATATCTTGATAGTTGGAAAACAACAGTGATGATAGATTTCCATCTATGACATTGATTAGTACAAATACCTAACTTCAAATATATTAAACTAATTTAAATAAATATTTATCGATTACTAAGTCAACTTACTGAATCAACGCTTTAATTTGATCATAAGGCTCTTGCCCACCCTGCTGTCCTAGACAAGCATTCGTATTAGTTTGATTATTCAATACTTCTGCTCTATTGTCATAATTTGGATAAAGCTGAATCCATTCTGTTTCATTAGAACTGTTCAGAACAAAAGTAGAATAGTGTTGAATATTATAATCAATAGAACACATTAAATCTTGAACGTATATATCAATAGTTTCTACAGTAGACAAATCATAAGGAACTTCTTTAATTTCTGTTAATAAAGAAGAAATATTTTCAGTACTACCCCCCAACGAAATTTCTGTTAACTGATTAAAAGAATGTGTATTCTCTAATTTGGTACTCACATAGCGACTATCAATATTGATCATTGCTTGCCCTAGAATAGCAATTAGCTCTGCTTCTGAGTTTAACTCTAACAGTAGATTTCTTGATAAATAAATATATCCACCGGGTGCTACGAAAGCGTGTTCAACATCAGTTTCATCAAATACACGAATTGTCCAGCTCCAATCTTCCTGAGAAAATAGAATACCACTAGAAATAATTTTATCACGTTGCTCATAGAGATAAGCATACAGTGCCGAATATTTCTCATTATCTAGTATAAATAAACTAGGACAAGTATCCGCTTTGGCCATGATATATTGATCTATATACCTACCAATGTTACGATCATCAGTGACTGTAAGTCCTTGTTGACCTTCATATGTTTCATCATTATGATATTCTTTATTACAACTACTCAGTGTTGCAAGTATAATAGCTAGAAAAATAATTAATTTAGACCCCATTTTATCTGTTTAATCAAGTTTATTATGGTTAAACTTGTTGTTATTTTCGACTTGTAATCTTACTTACCTTATTTCGACAAAATATTTTATTTCTATTAATCAATTGGGTGAGTTGATAAAGTTAGTGTGTTAGTATTATTGACCAAAAGAGTGTTATCTATAGTATAAAATGCTGCAATTTAAGCAGCAAAAAATATGCCGTATTGAATTTTTCTTAAATAGTTCCCAAATATACTTTTTTTTTATAGAAAAACCTCCAATTTCTATACAGTTGGCTTCATTTTCCTCATTTTTTCTTCTTTTAGTAGTGACCATTGTAAAATGCAGGGAATACATTGGTAATTAGTTAACACTTGACAAGTATACCTTTTGTAGATCTAAATTATTGACTACAGTCATTAATTCGACAAGCACTCGACTAATCCACCACCAAAATTTGGACTGGTATAGACCAGCATCCACACGGACACACATTAACCATCTTACACTGCCACAAAAGGGAAAAGGGGCTATCTAAATCAAAAAGTATATATCTTTATTGAGTTCTTTGAACTACTTTTTTAGATCGCCCTTTCCTATTTTAAACAGGTAGCCCTCCTGTAAGCTAAATCTTTGAGAGCTTCCTAAGAATCTGTTTGTTTAGCAAATACAGTTTTGACAGCAGCCCCTCCTGAACACAAGTTTCTACGTACACAGAGCATCCTATTCTCAGTAGCTTCCCCTAGACGGATATACGAAAAATCCTTATCAAGCTCTGTTACAATCAAGGCTCCTGTCTTACTCAACCACCAATGACCTTCTTGATTAATGGCATAGAATTCAGACTTTAATCCACCTCTAGCATAAAAAGTTAACCGTTCCCCCTCGTAAATTTCAGTTCTATCAATTTCTGCAGGTAGTTTAGGAGGGTTCGACAATTTCCGTGGATCTTGGGGAGTTAGATCCCAAGTACCTTCCAAATTTTTACGAAATTCTGCCATTTTATCTGGATCAGGCAACTGTGTAGAACGTTCTAGGAATAACTCTACAGGTTTATTTTTATAGTAATACAGCCCTCTAATACCTTCATCCGTGAATTCTCTGATTTCAACCATATCCCAAGTTTCTGCTCCTCCTGTTAATCCATCCATGATTAGAAATACATGTTCTTTGTAAGCTACCACACTCCAAAAACGCATTATATCCAAGGAACGAATATCTGCAGGCATCAAATAACGATCCGCTATAAACTCAGTTTCAAAAGGCACCTCTGATTTTCCTTCCCAACTAGGTACTTTTACAACAAATACCTCGTCCCTTAAATATTGATCTATTTTTTTAGCATCTTTAGCATAGCTATTTAATTTCTTAAAAGTACGTTTGATATTTCGTCCTCCAACAGGTGCGTCTACCACCAGGCTATCCTTTGTCTGATACAAAATATTTAAAGAATCTGTCGTCTTGGGATACGTCAACACAATATGTTTGTCAGACTGTGTCCAAGATAATTTTTCTTCCCATACACGTATACCTGTCTGACTTGCAAAGCTAGTTGAGCTACCTTCGCCACCTTTCTGAAAATCAATAACTATCGGGTTTCGACGCATAATCTCATGCATACCAATCTTGTTAACTTCGGATACTTCTATCCATACTCCTTCGAGTGGTGGTAGTTGTTTACCTCCACAACTAACCATAAAGAATAGACTCGAAGTCATCAATAATAAAACTATAACTGAGTAGTAGGCTCTTTTATTCATTCTAGATATAAATTCGTTCTTTATTATGATCATCAATCCGTTGTTCTATATCCCAGAGTAATTGCTGAGGTTTATTCGGACGCCAAATCACATTATTAAAATCTTCGCCAAAATACATAAAATTATCCAATCCTGTTTCTTGCATTTCATCCCAAACATGATCCAACATATTTACCAAGCAGATCCAACCATCTTCCTCATTCAATTCAATGGCCCATTCTTCATAGTAACAATCATCACTAGCATGAAAATTCAAGACATTTTCACCAATCAAGATATACTTATAAATACCGTTTTCAATCAAAATATCTAGGACATTGCGCTTAAATATAGCAATATCGTTGTGCAAACAGTCATTCCATTCCCCAATCATTTCTATTACAGCATAAGTTTGCTC
>JAKVCT010000026.1:2114-33997 GCA_022448995.1 Saprospiraceae bacterium | reverse complement strand
GAGATTACTTTGTCTGATGTTCCATTGAGTCCTAGATCTTTTGGTCACCTTTTGCAGCAATGGCAAAAGGTGAGGGAAGAAACATCCATAATACTGAACCCCGAAGTGCTCTGCGAAGCAAACCTCCTTACAAAAGGCTGCTTGAATTATCCCATAACTAATTATGTCCACCTAAGTAGGTGGACATAATTAATTGTAGAATAATTCACAAGAATTAACTTCGTAGAGCCCTTCGGGGTTAAATACAAATTAATTGTGGCTATCTGCTTAAGTGCTTGATTATTAGTTGCTTTACTTAATGCTGAACCACGAAGTGCTCTGCGAAGCAAACCTCCCTATATAATTTTAGCATAGAATAAAAAAGTCTCAACCTAGTTATCTGGTTGAGACTAATGATATATTATTTCTTACTTTGTATAAGTATTTTATGCTTCTTCTGGATCAACCACGCCATTCTCAACATCTTCAATATAACTAATAGCATCTTTTGCCATCTGATTATTTGGATAATTATCCAAAGTCTCTTGATAAGCTACTTTTGCCTTTTGCCAATCGCCTAATTCTGTATAACAATATGCAATATTAACAAAAGCCATTTCTCGATAGCTCGACTTAGATGCGTTAAATACTGTAAACGCTCTATACTTATCTATCCATTCGTTTTTCTCGAAGAAAGCTCGGCTTTTCTCAAAACATTCTATAGCTTGTTCATAATTATAATTACGAATAGCACGCAAACCATTGCGATGATCCATAGGAACTAGATTCTGCAGGGCAAAAGTAACAAGCAAAAAAAGTAAAGCTCCTAAAATAAGTCCGTTATCTATTTGAAGGACAAATTCAAACAAACTCATGGCACCAAGCATGAGAACAAACTGAGGTAAAACACCTAGCCAATTTATTTGACGAAAAATCATATTCTTGTGTTAAGATTAATAGTATCCATAAAGATACAGATTTAGGAGTTACTATTAGCTATTTAACATAACAGGCATTACCAACATCAATAAATCTTCTCCTTGTGGTGTTTCTTCAGAACGCAAGATACCTGCGCGATTTGGTGCAGCCAATTCTAATCTAATGTTATCACCATCCATAGTATTTAGCATATCAATCAAGAACTTTGCATTAAATCCAATCGTCATTTCCTCACCATCATAATAACAAGGGATTTGCTCTTTAGCCTTGTTCGAAAAATCTAAATCTTCCGCTTCGATAGTCAAGCTTCCATCTTTTACACCCAACTTAACTTGGTTCGTTGTCTTATTTGCATAGTTAGATAGACGTTTGAGAGAGTTGAGTAAATCCCCACGGGTGATCGTCATCACATTTGCATTATCTTTGGGAATTACAGCATTATAATTAGGGTAGCGTGAATCAATTAGGCGACAAACCATAACTTGGTTCCCAAAATAAAAGAAAGCATTAGATTTATTGAATGAGATATCTACAGTTCCTCCACTATTTGCCAAAGCATTTTTTAGTACTGTCAGTGCTTTCTTTGGTATGATAAAAGAAGCTTCAATGTTGGTCTCTATTTCTCCAAAAGTGTATTTTACCAATTTGTGTGCATCTGTAGCAACAAAAGTAATTCCCTTGCTGTTTAGCTCAATGAGTACTCCAGTCATTGCTGGACGCAAATCGTCATTACTAGTTGCAAACAGAGTTTTGTTGATACCTTCCATAAGCAAGACCGATGGAATTTGGATAGTATCTACACTCTCTGGTACCGGAATTTTAGGGAAATCATTGCCATCTTCTCCTGCTAGTTGATATTGACCAAAAGCAGATGTAATGGAGATAGAAAAAGTTTCTAAATCTATATCAAACGTTATAGGTTGAGTAGGTAGTTGCTTAAGCGTATCTACCAGAATCTTACCTGGAATCGCTACATTTCCTGTATTGCTTGAAGAAATATCAAGCTCTGCAGTCATAAAAGTTTCCAAATCGGTAGCTGCTATCTCAAGAGCATTTTCTTTGATTCTGAATAAGAAATCTTCCAAGATAGGAAGGACTGGATTCGAGCCAATAGCTCCATTAATAACTTGGAGCTGTTCTTTTAACTCGGCAGAAGATATAGAAAATCGCATATGCTTGTTTGATATTTTTTTATTAAAATGACGATTAGTTAAATCAATAGTTTGTTGTTTTCTAAATATTAACTGCGTCGAACCCTTCAGGGTTTGTAAGGAAATTAAAAATCAACGAACTATCATTAAATCAATGTATTCATTATGAATACTATCATAAGAGTATGTCAAAAATGGTTTTAAGGTTTGACTACTAGTTGTTTGTTCAGCTTGAATAAGGAATTAAATCAAGGTAAAAAACTATTGCAGCAAATAATGAATAACTAGTGCAAAGTTACATTTTTTTGAAGATAAAGAAATGAATAGTTCACGACTTTTTTGATTTTAATTTCATTAAACCTTCTGGGAAGAATGAAAAATCAAAAAAAATGCCTCAGTGCTCTACAGAGCTCTTTGATATTTTTATTTACTAACTATCTTATGCACATAAAAAGCAAGCTAATCTTAATTGAAAAAAATGAATTTTTATAGTCAATTGGTTAGTAAATCATCGCTGACTATGTCAAAACTCAAAATCTTTAAAAAATAACTTTTTAGGTAATGTTAAAACTAGTGTCAAAAGCTGACCAAAGCAACAAAAAAATCTATTTTTTGTTATTTTTGTACTTTATTACGCTAAAGTAGTCATTATCATTTTTTTATCAAAAGCAATAAGAGGAATATGAAACCACCAGTAATGCTATATACAGAGCAAACGCCAAACCCAGAATCTTTGAAGTTTGTAACAAATCAGATGTTATATCCAAGAGAGACAGCTGATTTCAAAGACAACCAAAAAGATCTTGCGGCAGAATGGTCGCCTTTGGCAACTGCCTTATTTGAAATGGCTTATGTAAAAGGTGTTTATATTTGTAATAACTTTGTAACCATCACTAAGGAGTTCAATTATGAATGGGCAGATGTGATGTTAGAATTAAAAAACTTCATCAAGAAATATTTGCAAGACGATGGAGTTGTGATCAAGGAAGGTTTTCAGGAAGTTAAAGCTGCTATGGAAGCCGAACAAGCAGCAGCAGAAGGTCAGAATTACAGTGAAGAAGATGCAGCTATTGTGGTTAAAATCAAGCAATTGATTGATAAATATGTGCGACCAGCTGTAGAGATGGATGGCGGAAATATTGCGTTTAGAGACTACAAGAGTGGAGTAGTGACCGTGGCAATGCAAGGTGCTTGTAGTGGTTGTCCTTCTTCAAGTGTAACTTTGAAATCAGGAATTGAAGGTATGCTTAAGCGTATGATTCCTGAGGTAGAAACTGTAAATGCAGTAGCAGAATAAAGATATTGAGAAAAAGTATACTGGCGAGGTACTGTACTAGTGGTGCTTCGTTAATATAAGTAAGTAAGTAGGTGGACATAATTAATTATGTCTACCTAAGTAGATGGACACAATTAATTTATAGTTAATTCAATCAGCCTTTTTGTGCAGCACTTCGTTAAAAAGCCTCGTGATAGCCCTACTATCCCTACTTTTTTTGCCTTGTTCAGCATCAAAAACCCTGAAAGGCTCAACGAAGTTAAATCTTGTGAATTATTATAAAATTAATTATGTCCACCTACTTACTTACTACAAAATAGGTAACTATAACAGGCGACTTACTATCACAAATAGTTCATGAATCTTTGTTTGGAAAACCAAATTTTCCAAAAAATTGTGGGCTATTGCAGGTAGATGGATAAAATTAGTTTTAGAATAAGTTCAAAAGGTTGATTGAATTAATCGGGTTAAGCTCTTCAGAACTTGTTGTAAAATAGTGGTGTCCAACTACTTATTATATTAGAATAAGATAAATGCAATACACAACACCAAATCGGTTACCAGAGGTAACTAAAAATTTACTGATTATAAATGTATTGATGTATATTGCTCAGTTGACCTTCCATCCTTGGATGTCAACAAAACTTGCAATGTACCCTGTTATGTCTGAAGGTTTTGAGCCTTATCAGATCATCACACATATGTTTATGCACAGTATCCAAAGTCCATTTCATATTTTCTTCAATATGTTTGCGCTCTTTATGTTTGGGCGAGATATAGAATATACTTTGGGAGCGAAACGTTTTCTCATTTTTTATCTATTGACAGGATTGGGCGCAGCTTTTCTGCATCAGTTTGCAGGGTATATGGAGTATCAATACTTAGTGGCAGAATTAGATGTATCTCAAGTAACTCAAATTGACAAATATGGATTTGATCTTTTGATGGAGGATAAGAACTTTATAAATCCCATGGTGGGAGATGTTAATCTAGCTCTAAATAGACCAGCTCTAGGAGCATCAGGAGCTATATATGGTTTGTTAGCTGCCTTTGGGATGCTGTATCCTAATCGAATGATTATGCTTTTGATTCCTCCTATACCAATGAAAGCAAAGTATTTTGTACTTATTTTTGCAGGTATGGCACTTTACTTTGGTATAACTGATTCTCAAGGTGGTGTCGCACATTTTGCACACTTAGGTGGGGCTATTTTTGGAGCTATTCTGATCTTTGTTTGGAGAAAAAGTGGAAACCGATTCTAAAATTAATAAAGTGATAGGATCAAAAATTCAACACTTTGGTTTTAAGGCTGTTAGAAGTTTATAGAATAGAAGCTGAATTATGGTAGGCCAATAATACAAAGGATTTGATACGATACACTTAATTATTATTCATAATTATTCTAATTATGCATCTTTTTTTTTAAATCCTGTAAAAAGAAGAAATTAAATTGGAAAAATTCAAATAAAAGTCGTACAATTTATAGGAAGATGTAAGGTGTGGCAAATTTTATTTGTTTGTAGTTTATAAGACGAAAAACAAGCGAATTTTTCACAGAAAAAGAAGTATCCAAAATTCATCAAAAAAGCTGATTCAATTAGCTATACTGTGTTAAACAATCCTTAGTAGTCTGTGAATGTTTTTTATAAAAGTCACGGATTATTGTATTAGAGATAGTATCATTTTGTTTTCTGTTTTATTTAATAATGGTTCGTTGATTTTTTAATTTTCTTACAAATCTTAAAAAGCTCTGAGAGGCTAAAAACCTACGAACTATTAAAGATTATTTAAGTATTTTTTGTGTGGTAAGAAATTAGTGTTTAGCTACGCTGAGCACTTCGTGGTTAACTTTGTTGAGCCCTTCGGGGTTTTTAAATTTAACAAGGCAAAGGTTCTGCCTAATAACCTTAAAAAGGTTCGGATCGCCTAAAAACTACTTGAATAAGCTCTATTGATTTAAACAACATCAAGAACCCCGAAAATATCGAAGATATGTCAACAACAATATTGAACGACATCAAAAGACAATTTCAAAAAGGAGATGTAGTACTACAGCTCATCTCAATCAATGTGGGGATACACTTACTCATAGGTTTAGCCTATGTGATAGTTTATTTATCAGGAATAGGAGGTCCATCATCAGGTGAATGGTTTTATAGGAATGTCATAGAAAATTATTTTTATCTACCATCTGACTTAGGAAAGCTAGCAGTACGACCTTGGACAATCATCACCTATATGTTTCTGCATAAAGGCGTATTTCACTTATTATTTAATATGTTAATGCTCTATTGGTTTGGACGAATTGTGAGCGAACTTATTCCAAATCGCAAGATTGTGTCCATGTATTTGTGGGGAGGAATTATTGGAGGACTAATATTTGTTTTAGCATATAATATTTTCCCTGCTTTTTCTTCAATGACACAAAAACCACCTATTCTAGGTGCTTCAGCAAGTGTAATGGCTGTAGTTTTGGCTTCAGCAACATTGAATCCAAGAGGTCAAATTCGCCTGTTTTTATTTGGTCGCATAGAATTACAGTACGTTGCTTTAGTTCTTATCTTGATAGATATATTGACTATTCCTAACAATAATCCTGGTGGACATATTGCACATTTGGGTGGGGCTTTTATGGGATGGTTATTTATTAGTCAATTGCGCCGAGGAAATGACTGGGCTAAACCCTTTGAAGCGATTCATCGCTTTGTTACCAAGCCCTTCAATCGTTCTAAACGACCAGCTAATAAGCGTAGACAGCGTGAACCGAGAGTAGCTTACAGAGGAAACGTCGCCCCTAAAGAAGCTCAGTATTACAGTCAAAAAAAGCAGTCTTCAACAAGCCATGCTGGTCCAAGTGCAGTAGCTTCTCGTACAGGATACAGCCGTAGCTTTAGCCAGAAATATAGAGATATGAGTCAAGAAGAATGTATGAATGCGATCTTAGAAAAGATTCGTCGTTCGGGTTATGATAGTTTGACAAAAGATGAGAAATCATTCTTGGATAATTTGAGTAAGGATAAATAGTTGACTAAGTGAATTTGTTTATGTGGAATCATAAATTAGCTTTATCTTTTGCTGTATTGGGAGGTTTAGCTTTGGGAATTGTGCTCTATTCTTATAGAATTTATTATACCAATATTGCCGAAGATTTTTTTAGATATTGCTTTGGTTTACCCAATTTTATGACCGTATTGATTAGTTCAGCTTCAGTACTTTCCTTATATATTTTATATTTCCTTGTAGGTATTGTTAATAAAGAAGTAACTGGAGGTTTATTGATCTGGAGCGTAGTTTTGGTCTTATTAGCATATGGTTTATCCAATTCTATATTGATGTATAATCACTGGTACGACTGACCTTAATATTCCATATTAATTTGATATAAAAAAGGACTTGTTTACGAGGGTAAGCAAGTCCTTTATTTATGTGCTATAAGATTTGTTTAGGGAGGTTCAGTATTAGGCATATTTCTTCTTTCACCTTTTGCAGTAATGGCAAAAGGAACCTAAGAAGTAATGCCCAACTTTCTAATTCTAAGTCATTCTTAAGAAATTAGAACTACTGCGTGCGATCACAACACCTTGAGCATTCAGCAACTCACAGCTCATATTTGCTGTTTTGCGACCAATACGCACTACAGAAGGAATAGCAGTTAAAATTTCCCCTTTTTTGGCAGATTTGACAAAATCAACTACAATATTCATTGCCAAATAGGTAGCTGTATCCTCACTTTTGATAAACAACTGAAAACCCATAATCTCATCCATAATGGCAGAGATCGCACCACCATGAATAATCCCAAATAGATTGCACATATCTGCACGCACTTCAAATTCTACCTTAGTATCACCAGTATCGGAAATAGAGGCTAACTTCCCGTTTAACCATTTTGTAAAACCATCTACATGATGTCCTTCTAAGTGTTTTCCTTCTTGTTCTTTGAGTAAGGCAATAAATTCAGTTTTCATACTAGTATTAATAAAGAGTTACAGGAATATATTTTATCAAAATAAAGAGTGGTAAATATACACAGATAAATCCTGAAGAGAGTGCAAAATAACGTTTTAATGCTACTGTTTTTTTTCCTATTAGACTGAGAACGAGAAGAGGAATAAGACTCAGAATAGCAACTGCATAGTTGATAGCGGAAAAGATACCTACAAAAGTAATAGAGACAATAGCAGGTTGCAAAATTATGCCTGATATAAGTCCAAATAATGCTCCCATAATAGCAGCAATAACCATAAAGATTAGAGCATATTTTAGCCCTCTTTTAAATTGTACAAACATATTAGATTTA
This sequence comes from Saprospiraceae bacterium, assembly GCA_022448995.1. Classification (GTDB taxonomy): domain Bacteria; phylum Bacteroidota; class Bacteroidia; order Chitinophagales; family Saprospiraceae; genus JAKVCT01. The sequence continues at coordinate 26,352 of JAKVCT010000026.1, read as the reverse complement.
TTTTAAGATGCTTTTTGTCTTGTTGAGTTTTTAGTCCTAGTTGGGTTGAGTTTTTTGCGTTTTATCTTTGATTTCTTACGTTTTTTCCATCGACCATACCAAATATAAAACCCCGTAAAGAACAAGGTACAGGTAACTAGAGCTGAAATGAGTGCTAATATTCGTGTAGGTAGTCCCCCAAAAGTTCCATAATGAATAGGTGTAATCCAATTGGTATAGACTTTTCCAAGTTGCAGTTCTTTCTGATCAGAAGTAAAAACAATCTTACCAGAGTACTGATCTATAGATACAAAAGAATTATCCCCAACTTGACTGCTAGAAGGTTCACGAACATTAAACTGGTAAGTTCCTGCTGAGTCAAATGGCATAGAGACACCTGTGATTTCTGCTTCAGGCATTGTTAGAAATATTGCTTTGCTAGCTTCATCAATCGAGAGTTGAGTTTTACCCTCAACATAGGTTGATTTTTGGTTAAAAATAGAAGCTAGACTCTCTGGAGCTTGAAAATTTAATAAGAATAAAAAGAGTAATACAATAGTAGAAAACGTAATCATTACACCTGTAATGGCAATAAGTGTAATAAAAGGAGAGAAATAAAATCCCAAGGAGTTATGGACATCATAGTTAATTCGTTTTTTGGATCCTGACCAACGAACAGTTAATCTATCTTTGAGTTGTTTTCGTTTTTTGGGAATCCATTGTCGAAGTCCGGTAATCATTAGAATTACACAAAATAGGGAAGACAACCCTACAAGATATCGACCAATAAAAGGAATTAGTAAGGTTCGATGCAGATTTCGGATTACTCCCATCAAGCTGTATTTGTAAATTCTAGACCCCATAACTTCTCCTGTATATGGGTTGACAATGATCTGTGGGTGAGGATGACGATGTGGTTTACCCGTTTCTTCTGCAAAGAGGAGTATTGCATTGTTCTTTTGGTCTTGAATAAACAATCTCTCAACTTCCCAAGTTGGGTGATCGTATTCTACCTTTTCTCGAACTTCTTGCAAGGATAGGAGCTTACCTTTTTCCTCAAAAGTAAATAGGTCAGGGTTGAGCCACACATCCAATTCTTGTTCAAAAACAAGTAATGCACCTGTTAAACTTACAATAATGAGGACAAAACCAGCAGATAGACCTGCTATAGTATGCCATTTTCCGTACCACTTGTGCTGGTGTTTTACAATATCTTTTAATCGTTTAGAACTCATTTAGATTGGAAAATAAAGTGAATATTAAATTTTAGCACAAAAATAAAAATTTATTCCTTAAAGGTTATTTAGATTAAATAAAAATAATATTTTTGTCCCAATTTTGAGTGAAATACCTAATTAATACAGTTATTTATTATGAATAAATAGCTGACAATCAGTTTTTTGTATTAGTAAGTGTATCAATTATTTTGTGTAGTACCTCAAGAGGTAAGTTGATTAAATTACATGTAGAATAAACTTAATCAACTACTTATATATGTAAATATCTATTTATTGCTATCTGCTATGAAAATACATTTTAATTTTATCGTACTAATTATTTTATTAATCAGTAATTTTAGTGTCTTATCCGCACAAAAGACCAAGCAAAATATCAGAGGAGAAGTTATTGATATCAACACCCAATTACCTCTAATAGGGGCAACAGTGATGATATTAGGTACAGATCCAATGATAGGAACGGCAACAGATGAGAATGGTCAATTTGTTTTGGAAAATATAGCTATTGGTCGTTATGATGTTGAAGTTAGTTTTTTGGGATATAATACATTTATTGAAAATGAAGTACTTGTAAACTCTTCAGATGATGTAATGCTCAGTATACAACTCTCGCCTAGTACAGAAAATATAGGGGAGATTATTGTTTCGTCTGATCAACGCACTGTTATCAATGAAGCTGCCATCGTAAGCTCTAGGTCTTTCAATGTGGAGGAGCTGAGTCGTATTCCAGGAGGTGTAGACGATCCTGCACGAATGGCACGTAAATTTCCTGGGATTTCGCCAAATTCTCAAATAACATTTAATGGGATTAATGTAAGAGGAAATGCTTCTAGGGCAGTTCGTTGGCGCCTTGACGAAGTGGATATTTATAATCCTAATCACTATGTTCTGTTAGGGAGTTCAGGAGGGACATTGACGATCTTTAGCCAAAGATTATTAACAAATACCGATTTTTATTCAGGTGCATTTCCTGCAGATTATGGCAATGCTTTAGGCGGTGTTTTCGATGTTCGTTTTCGGAATGGTAATACCAAACGTTTTCAACACTCTATTCAGCTGAGTCTTTTAGGTCTGGATATTGCTAGTGAAGGTCCTCTAAATAAAAAGAAAACTGCATCATTTATTGCAAACTACCGCTTATCATCTACATGGTTACTGGATCTATTCTTAAACTTTGGAGATATTCCTGTTTTCCAAGACCTGTCTTTCAAGTTTCATATGAAATTACCTAAGAATGGAAGCTTGAATGTATTTGGAATTGGAGGAATTAGCAGTCTAACATTTGTACCTGTATTGGATACTACAGTTTGGGCAGAACGACCTGGTTCTAATTATGGACGATCATTTAGAAATATCACAGGAACTTTGGGATTATCTTATGTACAACCCCACAATGGAAGTACTTATTCTAAGCATGTATTGGTAGGTACAGGAATTAATATAGGACAAAATAGATATTACCAAGATAGAGATCTTATTACCAAAGACACAACAACGATCAATACGGATAATGATTATAGGATAACTTATTCTGGTTATATTAATCACAAGTTCAGCGAAAAGCATACTCATAGATCTGGTATAATCCTAAATGGAATGTATGCAAACTTAAAATACATGCAAGCTGGAGAAGCAGATAACGAAAATATGCCTGTAGTAATAGATGATACGATCCGTTATGGTCAGGGAATGTCTTTATTAGCACAAGCTTATTCTAGGTCACAAATATATCTCGGTAAGTGGCAATTTAATCTAGGAATTCATGCTATGTATTTGTTGTATAGCAATGAATTGTCGATAGAACCTAGATTAGGCATTCGTTATCAACCTCATCCTAAGCATATTCTTAGCTTAGGTTATGGTATACATAGTCAAATGGATCCATTTTTTGCCTATGTTAGTAACCAGTATGATAGTTTGGGAGGAGTTTATCGACAAATGAATAAAGATCTTAAGTTTAACAAGGCACATCATTTTGTATTAGCATATCAAGCAAGGATTTTAGAGAAGTTACATTTTGGGATAGAACTTTATTATCAACGCCATTACAATGTAGTAGTAGGTGTTCATCATCCTATTGCAAGGATTGGTGGCTATGACTACAGATTTGAATCCTTTGATCTAAACAATGGAGGAACAGGAAATAACTATGGTGTTGAGCTGATATTGGAGAAAGTATTTGATCGAGGATATTATATCTTGTTTAATACTTCTATTTTTGAAGCAAATTACAAGGCAAACGATGGAGTATTGAGGCCTTCAACATTCAATTCACGAGTAATTGTGAACTTAGTGGGAGGAAAAGAATGGCAAATTGGTAAGCGCAAAGCTAGTTTCTTGGGGCTCAATCTTTCTGCTACGTACAGTGGGGCACAGTATTATACTCCATTGGACTTACAAACATCTATTGAACGTGGAATGTATATGTCGGATTATACTCAACCTAATGGCAGGAAACAGAGTCCATTACTTTTTCTAGATTTCTCTCTTGTATACAAGCTAAATGGTAAAAAAACGAATTCACAATTTACCTTACAGGTTAATAATGTCCTCAATCAGAAGCCTGTAACAGGACAGTTTTTCGATAAAGAGAATAATGCAGAGGGATTATTTTATGGTACTGGTATAATTCCAGTGCTAGGGTGGAGAATTAGTTTCTAGAAAGGGTCGATAAAGTACAGCAGTAGAAATATACTGAAATTCTCCGCGGGGAGGTACTAAGAAACAACCCCATTTCTGGCCTAAAATGGCTAAAAATGGGGTTGTTATCCAAGAAGAAAGTGCTTTAGAATATAAAAAGATAAAGCATTTTTTTCCTTTTATCTTATCTACAGTACATAGTCATTAGCTTCAATTAGATAAGCTGCAACCTTACGACGCATTTTCATTACATTTACAGGCTCATACTTAGCATAACGCTTCACGCCCATCAACATAATTCTCAAGGTATCGTCATCAATAAAAGAACATAAAGCATCATTAGCAGATTTGCGTACACGATCAACAGTATCTGCAATAAATACCTTCATGATAGCAGTAGGTACTTCAGTTTCCTTACCCATTTCCTCTAGTTTCTGCACACGTAGCATGAGGGACTCTGCTGTAAACACATCCATCATAATATCAGCTACATTCATGACAATTTCTTGATCCTTACGAAGATCAACCTTACCATCTTGTTGCCATTTAGCTGCAGCACCAGCTGTCATCAAGAAGATTTTCTTCAAGTTGGCAATTGTATCAATTTCTGCACCATATTTACCTGCTGTTTTATTGCGCATTGGAGGTGCCGCCAATTCTTTCTGTACCGCCCAAGCTGGAGAAACGATATCCAAATCACCTTTCATAGCACGCTTTAACAACATATTGATGGATAACAAACGATTAATCTCATTGGTACCTTCAAAAATACGATTGATACGTGCATCACGATAAGCACGCGCTGCAGGATATTCCTCAGAGAAACCATTACCACCATGAATTTGTACAGTCTCATCTACTACATAATCCAAAGTTTCAGAACCTAAAACCTTCATCATAGCACACTCAATTGCGTATTCTTCAGCAGAATCTAATTTAGATTGGTGATAAGAAACACCAGATTTCCATAAAGCAGTTGCTTTGTCTTGGATTAATTTAGACACGCGATACAATGCAGCTTCGGTTGCATACATCTTGATACCTTGCTCAGCAATCTTGTGCTTGATAGCACCAAAACTAGAGATAGGCACTTTAAATTGGTGACGTTCATTTGCATATTTGATAGCATGAACAGCATTACGCTTAGCAGCACCTAATGCCATTACACCCAACTTGAAACGACCAATATTCAATACATTAAATGCAATCAAGTGACCTTTTCCAACCTTACCTAAGATATTAGATTTGTGTACTTTTACATTCTCAAAGAATACCTGACGAGTAGAGGAACCTTTGATTCCTAGTTTATCTTCCTCAGCACCCAAGCTCACACCTTTAGCATCACTATCTACTAAGAATCCTGTAAATTTATTACCATCAACCTGAGCAAAAACGATGAATACATCTGCAAAACCAGCATTAGTGATCCACATTTTTTGACCATTGATCAAGTAATGCTCACCATCTTCAGTTAATTCAGCTTTTGTTTTGGCAGCTAAGGCATCAGACCCAGAACCTGGCTCTGTCAAACAGTAAGAAACTACTAAGCTACCTTCACATAAACCTGGTAAATATTTTTGCTTTTGCTCTTCAGTTCCATAGTAGAAGATAGGCAACATTCCGATTCCTGTGTGTGCAGCTACTGCCACAGAGAAAGAAGCTGTTCCTCCAATTTCTTCACTAATAAATGTATTGGTATTGGTATCCATTGCCATTCCTCCATATTCTTCTGGAATATGAGCACCTAAGATTCCCAATTCACCTGCCTTACCCAGTAAGTCCTTAGCAATATTATTCTCTTGTTTCTCTATTTTGGTATAGTTAGGAAAGATGCTATTGTCTGCAAAGTCTCTTATTGCAGAACGCATCATTTCTTGTTCTTCATTTGCTTCTTCTGGAATGAAAGTATCTGCTGTACTTGATTCGCGGATGATAAATTCCCCACCTTTGAGGACATTGTCTTTTTCTACTTTTTCGATGATTTCAGACATAATTCTATTCTATTTTGATTGATTCTGTGATTACTGCTATATGCTTTTTCGTTTGTTGTACAGTACAAGGGGGCAGTAATTTGCTAAAAATGATGATTATATATTGTAGTAGGATAATTACTAACTAACACTAGTTCGTAAATTATTTCAAAACTATAGCACCTTTTGTATATATCCATCAAGGATTAACTAAATAATAAGGTATAGTTTATTCCTCTATAACGTACAAAAGAGGTAACTCCGTGGAGTCACCTCTTTCTACTAGAATCCAACATTAAAATGTTGGTATTGTTTTCTTTATTATTGTAAATATACGCTTTTTGCGTCTAAAAAACGATAAAAAGCCAAAAAAAAATTGCTAAAAACTATTTTTACCAAATTAAATTGTATAGTTGTTTAGTCGATTTACCATTAGAATGATAAAGTTTAATTGCAGTTAGAAGAAAATTTACTTTGCTCGTCTTTTTTCCAAGACCTGTTAGCGCTGATACCATAATCAGTTCGGATACAAGTCAAATTAGTATTATCGTGAACCTGTAAAAAAGTCATTTTATTATTATTCCCATTCGAAATATCCAAGCTAGACAACTTATTATTATAGGCTCTCAGTGCAACCAAAGATGAATTTTTAGAAAGATCTAATTGGCTGAGTTGGTTATCCTCACAGTAGAGTCTAGTTAGTTTTAGATTTCTAGAAAGATCTAAGGACTTTAATTGATTTTCTTGACACCATAGTTGATCTAACTTCGTGTTTTTAGAAACATCTATTGTGCTAAGTTGATTACCAAAACAAGTAATATATGTTAGATTTACGTTTTGGCTGACATCTAAATTTGTGAGTTGATTACCATTGATGAGCAGTTTTTCTAGTGCAATATTCTTAGAAATATCTATTGTACTAAATTTATTGTCAGAACAGCTAAAGTAATAGATTTTGGAATGTTTAGAAATATCCAGTTTCTCTAGATTATTACCAGTACAATCTAGCTGTCTCAATTCCAAATTATTCGAAATATCCAAATTATTGAGCTGATTTTTGGAACAATAAAACTTTTCAAGTTTGGTGTTTTTAGAGATATCTAATGTTGAAAATTTATTGTTACTTGATGAGAGTACTTTTAAATTAATATTTTTACTCAAATCTATATTTTCTATCTGATTACCTGAATAGTCTAATTCTTTTAACTCTGTATTATTTGAAACATCTAGCTTATCGAGTTGATTTTTATTGCAACTTAGATCTGTTAATGAAGTCTGTTTAGAGATATCCAACAGTGTTAGTTTGTTGTAACTACAGTTTAAGTTAGTCAGTTTGGTATTCTTAGAAATATTCAAAGTAGTAAATTCATTGCCTCTACAATTGAGTTCAGTTAGGGCTAAATTCTTACTCAAATCCAAAGATTCTAATTTTGGATTATTTCCACAGTCTAGCTTTTCGAGAGCAACATTTTTAGATAGATCTAATTTAGATAGTTTATTATCTGTACAGTTAAGCTCAGTTAGATTCACAAATGCTTCAATTCCAGTTAGATCTTCAATCTCTGCATAATAAACCAAGATTCTTCCATCAAAAGCATTGGCTTCTGTTACTTGAATTTCTTCATCTCCATTGGCATTAATTTTAGAGTTTTTTACTAAGTATTCTTTGAATTTGCTGTCAGGGATATTTACATTTTGTGCACTAAGGGAATTAAATGCTAGACAACTTAAAATGAATGTAGGTATAATGATTTTGTCAATCATCAGATATAATGTTTTATAAAGTTATTGAATTGCTAATCTGCAGTGCAAATACCAAACTAATCTTTCAAACACTAGCTGATAAATGTCCGAATGGTAAGTTTGGCTGTCCGAATGGTATTATCATTGAATTTTGGATATTAAAAAAGCCTAAACTTTTATTGTACTTGATGCACATTAAAAATTTAGGCCAGTGTATATTTAGGATACTATGGATAGGGACTACTATTTTTTTACATGTCCTTTATAATAATCTAACCAATAGTCTACCATTTCTTTCATCATATCTTGGAAGGTGATTTCAGGTTCCCAACCCAAGATTTCTTTCGCTTTATTAGCATCTCCTTTTAGGTCCCTTAGTTCTTCGGGACGGAAGTAACGCTTGTCTGTACGTACATATTGTCTAGGATCTAGTTCTACATAATCAAATACATAATTGACTAAATCCTGTACAGAATGAGAGATACCGGTTGCACAAACAAAATCATCTGCAGAATTATGTTGTAGGATCATCCACATAGCACGAACATAATCTTTGGCATGTCCCCAGTCACGCGTTGCATCCATATTTCCTAAGCTTAATTTATCAGATAAGCCTAATTTTATCTTAGCAGCTTCTTTGGCAACCTTATTGGTCACAAAGTTGGAACCACGACGAGGAGATTCATGATTAAACAAAATACCATTGGAGATAAACATATTGTATGCATTGCGGTAGTTGCGGCAGATATTATAAGAGAATACCTTGGCACATGCATAAGGAGAAACAGGATTAAGTGGTGTAGTTTCACGTTGGAACCCATCAGCATCAATACTATTTCCAAACATTTCGGAAGAACTTGCTTGGTAAACTCTAGAGGTTGGACAAACTAAGCGAATAGCTTCCAAAAGATTCAAAGTACCTACTCCTGTAACTTGAGCAGTATAGATAGGCTGGTCAAAACTAATACGTACATGAGACTGTGCAGCTAGGTTATACACTTCCATTGGCTTGGCCAACTGTAATACACGAACTAAAGAAGCAAAATCAGTGAGATCGCCATATTCTAGGTGTAGATTTGGATTTCCATAAATACCGTCCAAACGGTAGGTCTGATTTTCAGCTACTGAGTTTCTTTTTAGAATCCCCCAAACTTTATAGTTTTTTTCTAGTAACAACTCAGCTAGATAAGAGCCGTCTTGTCCGTTTATTCCTGTGATTAAGGCTGTTTTCATACTATAATTCTATTATTAATTGTTGATGCTCTGCTAGTCCTCGACTCGCAATGAGGGCAAAGTTAAGAAACTTTGAAAACTTAGAAAGCATTTTTACACTTACAGTAAAGTTAATATCAAAAATAGTCAAAGCCTGTAATTCAATTTTTTACAAAAATATCTAGTCTTCTGTAGTTCTAGTCTTTTCGTTAAAAATCTTGCAAAATTTGAGGATAGTTTGGGACTTCTTAACTTTTTTTAGAATTTCGTGGTTAGTTAGACAATTTGTACATTCTATTCTGCTAAACAATTTGATATGTTACGTTATATACTTTTTGTGTTTGGGGTGCTTATGATGGCTTGCACCAATTCTGAACCAACTGCTTCATTAGATTTGGAAGGAGATAATTTAGAAGATGCTGTAATTCAGCAAATTTGGGATTTTAGAAATAAGCGAGAAACCAAATCTATTCTACCATTTCTAGGAGTAGACGAACCTGCATATCGTTATACTGCTGTTATGGCTTTGGCTTCTATTCAAGATACAAGTACAAATACAATTAATGATTTAGCTAGTCTTTTGAATGACAACAACCCAATGGTTCAGCAAGCCGCAGCTTATGCTTTGGGGCAAACTCGTAACTTCAAAGCTACTAAACATCTACTAGCAGCATTCAAAGAAATAGAACAATTGGGAAGAGATACTTCTAGAGTTATAGAAGCTACTATACTAGAAGCTGTTGGTAAGTGTGGGAGTAGAGAAGAATTGCAAGCATTAACAGCTATCAGCTATCCTATTGCAGATAGTTTGTATCCTCTTTTGGAAGGTCAGGCACGAGGTATTTATAATTTTGCACTTAGAGGAATGGCTTATGAAGCAACTACTCGAAAAGTTGTTTTTGATTTTGTGGTAAACCCCTTGGTACCAGAGGCTACTCGTTTTATTGGAGCTAATTATTTAGCTAGAGCCAGAGATATTAAGTTAGATGAGTTTGAGAGTAGTCTAATTGAACGTGTAAATGGAGAAGAGAATAATGATATTCTTATGTTTTTGGTGGTTGGAGTGGCTAAGATCAAGACCATGAAAGTATTCAATGCTCTAAAAAAGAAATATATTTCTAATGATGATTATCGTGTACGTTCTAATATTATACGCAGTTTAGCAGGGTATAACTACGATTCTACTAGGGTTTTGGTGACACAGGCGCTGCAAGATACAAGTATAGCAGTTAGACGTGTAGCAGCAGATTATTTCCTAGAAAATGGACAGTCCAAGGATGCTTTGTATTATAATAATCTAGCTAAACAAAATCCTTATTGGGAAGTAAGTACTGTTCTGCATGCAGCGGCAATCAAGCATTTTCCTTCATTCAAGGCTCAATCTAAGCAGTACATCAGCCAAAGTCTAAAGGCTGTATATAAGGAAACGACCAATGAATACCACAAAGCTGCTATTCTAAGAGCATTGGGAGAATATGGATGGAACTATGCTTTTATAGGGCAGCAGGTTTTTCCTAAAACAGATACAGGAGTAGCGCCTATGACTTCTCCTGTGGTCAAGAGTACAGCAACGGAAGCATTTTTAAGTTTATACCATCGAAAAAAGACAAGGATTGATTTAGGGTTATCAAATAATCGAGTCTATAAAGAAATGAACGAAATATTGCTAAAAAGAGCTTTTCTAAGCCAAGATCCAGCAGTTTTAGCAGTTTTAGCAGTGGACATAGACAAACATACAGAGCTTTATGCCAAGATATCGATGGATCCAAAGGTCTTGCAAAATGCTGAAATGCGTTTGTCTAAACCCAAGGATGTAGAGACGGCTATCTTGCTGAGAAAAGCGTACTCAAAACTAGCTGGAACAAGGTATCTAGCTCCTCAACCTTCTAAGGATAACTATGGAGGGATTGATTGGCAACAAATTAATCTGTTCAAAAAACAACCATTTGTTAATGTTCTCACCAATCGAGGAGGATTTACACTCAAGTTATTTCCAGATAAAGCACCTGCGACTGTTACTCAATTTTTGGGGATCACCAAGGCTGGCTTTTATAAAAATAAGGTCTTTCATCGAGTTGTTCCCAACTTTGTAGCGCAAACAGGTTGTCCACGTGGAGATGGTTGGGGTGGTTTTGATTTATTAGTGCGCTCAGAGTTTAGTCAACTAAACTACGATAGCGAAGGTTGGGTTGGGATGGCTTCTGCTGGTAAAGATACTGAAGGTACTCAGTTCTTTATCACACATTCACCAACTATACATTTAGATGGTCGATATACTATTTTTGGAAAAGTAGAAAAAGGAATGGATATTGTACATCAGTTGAGTGTTGGAGACACAATTCGTTCTATTGAATTAGTACGATAAGACAATAATTCTGAGCTTTTTATTGTATCTTTGTGTGGTTTTTAACAGAATTAAAATTGGGGATAACTTACAGAATATTTTGGGGCAAACAAAGCACTCCTGAAAGGTTTTGTAAAGGAAATTCTGAAAGGTTTAACGATGTTAAACACAGATTTAGCCTAGTTTTTGTCTATTTCTTTGCTCTAGTAGAACGAACCAAGCTAGAGTATTTTTAACAAAGTTAGGGACAAAATAGTCGATTAATCTTGTACTTACCTAACTATTTATTAAATATAACAATATATCAGTCTATGAAAATTAAGTGGCTACTTTTGATCGGTGCATGTATTTTTAGTTTTGCTTTCCAAGGTTGTGGACCAAAAGAATGTGAAGATCAGTTTTTGGGTAATTTGTGCTATCGTAATAAAAGTAATGTTAGCAAGATCGATATATACATGAATGGAGACAAGTTGACAACGTTAGATACACTAGAAGAACACTGTATAGAAGATATTCGAGCAGGGGAACATTCCTATGTTTTGAATTATGTACAGATTAATGGTGGGCCAGGAAAAATTGTTTCTAGATCTATCTATATTCCTCCTTGTGAAAATTTTGTTGTAGAAATTTTTGACTAAGAATTTATTTTTATTTCCCATTTCTACCTTCGATAACCCGATGATCATTGATTACCTCTGGGGGGAGTTGTACTGAACAGCTTGTGGTTGCTACTTTAATCTGAGAAATAACTTCTCCGCTTCATTACAATATCTCTTTCTGAATTTTATATAATTTGTTAAAAAAGAGTTATTTCTATTTCCTGATAGAAATAACTCTTTTTTATGAACAGGTGTTAATAGCTTTACTACTATGTGAAAAAGTATAGTTTTATAATTGTGAGTTTGTGAGTTTTTGTTTTAAGGTGTTGATAATCATCAGTTTGTATTGGTTTGTTTGTTTCTTTTGTGCAAAAGTAGACTAAAAATAAACCAATATCTTTTTGCTAGGCTTAGATTTTGAACATCTTATGCCAAAGATAAAAACGAAGAGTTTTGACTCTTAGTATAATTTTAAAGACAAAATATCAATACTTACTACTAAACACTTATTACTATTTACTCGATTTTATTCATGTAATCATAACGCACATTTTGACTCTCTCTTTTTTATTGAACTTTGCATAAGGTACTGAATAGTCCGTGATTTTTTGATAAGAATTTTCACGGACTACATTATAAGAATATCCAATTTAAAATAATATATAACGAAATATACTTTGAGTAAAAAAATGATTCTTGATAGTAGATTTCGGAATGGCAAGCTGTGAAGCTTGCCGTTTCTGTTTGTATTAGAAACTAGAAGTAAATTTCTTTTCTGAATTCAGTGTTTTACTTAAAAAATGAGTAAAATCTGCCCAAGTTGGGCTAAATGGACTGTATGGGTTGTCAGCAACAAAGAAGGATGAAAACCCCAAAGAGCTCAGTGAAACTAGCCCCGAAGGGCTCTGGGAATCAAACCTCCCTAAGTAGGGTCAATAAAAAATACCTTGTTTTTCTCAAAACAAGGTATATAGCAAACATTACAAAATTGGAATATTAGACTTTATTTAGCTTATTTTTAGTCATTTTTTGCACGCTTATGGTTCGGTTCATTTTTTTTTTCAGGCAGATCTATTTTATCTAAATGCTCAAAACCATCTATTTCGATATAATCTGAGAGCTCAGAGAGTTTTTCTAAATCAATGTTACCATTGATATTTAACATCAAGAATTCATCACTACCAATGATTAAGGTTAATCGTTCAATCCCCTCTTCACCTTCTCTAGTGATAAACTTAATTTTCTCACCTTCCGACTGAATCTGCATCAAGACATTATACTCAGAACCAGTAAGAATATCATTAACCTCTTTATATAGCTGTATTCCATTCTTCTCTGAAATTAGTAATTGCATACCTTCTAAACCTTCTAGCATACCTTTCACCTTTTCCATTTCAGCATCAGCATTTGCAGCTTCTTTGTCTAGTTTAGCAATCATCCCAAACATATATTTACTGATATAGATAGACGTAAAATCTTCTTGACCATTGTATTTATTGAAGAACTTATCGAGTTTATCTGTTTCTTGAGCCCAGCTACTTGGGGTTCCTAAACCAACAAAGAGTAAAAGTATGATTATTCGTAGCATATTGATAGATTTTTTTCTATGAAGTTATTTAAGAATTAGATTTAATGCGGTGAAGATAATTTTTAAACAACTATTTATTTAAAAATAGGGTACCTGTTCTTTTTAATTGATTGATTATTAGGCTATTATCGGGGGTGTTCGTACAGGTGTAAAAGAACAGGTACTTATACCAATCCATAACCAAAAGTAGTATTCATGTTAGCTTTGTTGATCTTTTAAAGATTCTGCTAAATTAATTGTCTAACTGCATTGTTTTTCGGCTATAGCGCTGGTGGTAGCTGATCACTAGCTGGCTTTGCCTTCAAAAATGACTTTGTTAGATTCATCCATTTATTTGAATCCAGCAAAGCAAACCTTAAACCTAATGTCAACGATGGATGGATTAGTATTACTTCATCAGTTTATTTAGAAGACAGACTGATTAAGACCAGTTCATTTTCTTCTTTTACCAGCAGTACGAACTCTTGCATTTTCTTATCCATTTCCTTGCCTAAAATTTCTACATGATCTTCAGACTCTTTGATATTCATTAGAGTATGATGTCCAGATAGAATTTTTTTGAGCTGAGTATAATGTTGTTGAGTATCTTCCTCAATCGTTAGGATTTTCATATGATCTATCTCAAAATCTTTTAGCAACTCTTTTATTTCCTTATCTATATCAGCATCCATCTTGAAGTCGCCAAGCATATCTTTGAACATTCCACCATTGAGTGATATGAACATAATATTTTCATTATTCTTATGTTGCTTGTAGTACTTTTCAAGCGTTCCATTTTTTTGAGCAAATGTCCATTGGCTGAGGAATAGCATTGTAATCAATGCAATCATAAGTTGTTTCATGTCAGTTTATTGTTTGTCGGTTAAGAAAAGTTTGGTTGTTTCGTTAACTACTCAGCAGGGTTCAATGAAGCATATATTTACTTTGTTGATCTTTTCAAGGTTTGATCCACAAATAGCTTGAAAAAGAGCTGAGTATTCTGTCCATTATTGTTTAATTCGTTGTAGTTTATTGCTGGTTTGTCGCACACTCTTATTCAGCTTGGTCGACATAATTTGCAACATAGCTTTTGCTGACTCATAAGCTTTCTGTGGATCCTGGTAGGTATCCATTTTGTTGGTGGCAAGTGTTCCATAGTTGCTAATTTTCTCTTTTGTATTCTCCAAGGAAGTAACTATTAGACCATGGCTATTTTTTTCTAAAGATATCATTGGATACAAGACTCCTATACTCAAGAGAAGTATAATACTTGCCGCTGCAAACCAAGCTCGGATAGGTCTGGTCTTAGCAACTCTTTTAGGTGATTGCTGAAGTTGAATTTCTTGCGCTGTATTTAGGTAGACAAAATAGCTTCGTTCAGCTTCTAGGTCTTGTGGGATATTGAGTGCTTCACGAAAGAACTTTTGTAAAGTTTGTTCCTCTTCTAATGTACTTTCCCCTTCCCAATATTTATCCAATAAAAGGTATATATGCTTATAATCCATAGGATTGGTATTTTTCTAAGATGGTCTTAATTTTTTTTCTTGCTCTGAATAGATTCACTTTTATTTGGTTAAGTGGTAAATCTAACTTTTGTGCAATTTCTTCATAGGGAAGTCCTTCTATTTCTCGCAATTGAAAAATAGCTTGTTGTTTGTCAGGCAATGTATTGACACATTGATGGATTTGCTGAATTAAATCTTGGTAACTTGTATGCTGATATGGGGTTAGTGTTGTTGGACTATGGTGATGTCCTTGAGGTAACTCTTGGGTAAGTCTATAATGTGCAGATTTTACCCGATCCAAAGCCAAATTTTTGGTTATGCGCATACAGAAAGCCTCCAAGTTATTGACTTCTTGTCCTTCTTGATGCTTATTCCAAACGCGAATATAGGTTTCCTGCACAATATCTTCTGCATCAGAAGATTTGCCCGTAATTCGATAGGCAAATCGAAATAGTTGCTTGCGGAGCATCTGGAGTTTATGTGTAAATTCTTTTAGTTTTAAATCCATAACATCTGCAAGACGACTCAGATAGCGGAAAGTTACAAGCCAATCAAAAAAAAGCTAAACTTTGTTTTAATAGTTTTCCTTACTAATTATTACAGACTAATTAATCAGTAAGGAAAACCTACAAACTAAAGTTATTTTTTCTCTTCGATATTGTTCTCTGATGGGGTATCGGACGAGGGAGGAGGTGTTTTTTTCTTTTTAGGTTTAGGTGCTTTCAGTACATCTTTGTTATACTGATTCATTGTTCTAGCTAAACCTATGGTACTAAATCCTTTGATTGCTTCAGCAGCATGCTGGATAATTTTAGGTAGTTTATCTTTTTCACGATCGTTCCAATGACCTAAGACGAAGCGTACTTGTTGCCCTTTTGGATACTTATTCCCAATCCCGAAACGCAATCTAGGATATTGATTAGTACTAAGAAGTTGTTCTATATTTTTCAATCCGTTATGACCACCTGCACCACCTTTATCTTTTAGACGAACTGTACCAAAAGATAATTGTAGATCATCTACAATTACAAGTAAACGCTCAATTGGGATTTTTTCTTTTTGCAACCAGTAGCGAACCGCCTGTCCGCTTAGGTTCATATAAGTAGTAGGCTTTAGTAAAATTAAGGTTCTACCTTTATGTTTTACTTGAGCAACAAATCCATAACGAGCATCCTGAAAGGAGGCACCCATCTCTGAGGCTAAATAATCTACAACATCAAATCCTATATTATGACGTGTACCATCATAATCAGGTCCCATATTACCAAGTCCAGTTATTAGATATTTCACAGTATCGTCCTTTTTTGGTGTTTTTGTGAATAGTTGAGTGATAAATTTGAACATAGAAGTAGAATATCTGAGCTTCTTTCAAAAAAAATGTAGCAGTCCCTAATCAAAAGAAACTGCTACATCATGATAATAGTTCATATATGTTTCTTAACTAGTTGCTCATCAAGCAATAAAAAGAAACGTCTTTTAATTTTAACTGCGTTAATCCCTTTGAGGGTTATCAGAAAATTAAAAACAAACGAGCTATATACTATTTATAGACTAAGCTATTAATATATATTTAGGCTTTAGCTTCTGCAGCAGCTTTTGCTTGAGCAGAACGCAATGCACGTGGAATCTCGATAGATCCGATTGGAATACTAGGCGAGTTCATGATCTGTGTGTTGTCATCAACTTTGATATCACGTACACGAACAGATTTACCTAAATCTAAGTGGCTAACATCTGCTTCTAAATAAGAAGTTAAACTATCTGGAGTAGTCAAAACTGTTACTCTACGAACAGCTTGTACTAGGTTACCACCAGCTTTTACACCTACAGGACTTCCAGTCAAACGAACAGGAATATCTGTTTTAACTTTCTTACCTTCTGTCAATTGAACAAAGTCGATATGCAAAAGACGGTCAGTCACTGGATGAAACTGCAAATCTTTCACGATAGCATGAATAGTTTGGTCTCCTACTTTAATTTCTGCTTTTCTTAGTTCGTCAGTGTAAATTAAATCACGGAAACTTAGTGGTGTTGCTGCAAAATGAATATTTTGCTCACCGCCATAAACTACTGCTGGAACCAAACCTTCTTTTCTTAAGGCTTTTGTTCCTTTTTTGCCTAAGCTATCACGCGTTTTTCCTTCAATTGTAATCGTTTTCATTATATGGTTGATTTATTATATTTTCAAGTCTGTTCAAAACTGTATTTCGAAGTGCAAAGATAGTTAAATAATTGAATTTCTATAGAAAAAGAATGATTTTTTTAGAACAATTATTTAAGCGATCAAAAAGAAATGTAAAATTTTGTAATTTAGTTTTAGGTTCATCAAATCAATGTATCAATCTGATGTAAATATACAAAACCATTTTTGCTTGATACCACAACTTGATACCCTAAATAAAAAATGATTATTAACCTCTAAAAATAAATTGAAATTATGCTTGAGGCTGAAAACAAGATATCTGCACAGTTGACAGAAGATGCTATCCAAGAAATTGCTGAATTGGTAAAACAAATCAAAGGAAAGTTGCCTTTTTTACTTGAATTGTCTGCAAATGATCGCGCTAAGATTCCTACAGTTGATCGCACAGGCAAGGCATTTATTAGTGATGCATTGGATGCAGCTCGTGCGAAAAATGCAGTATTACCAGAATATGTGAGTGTAGATGAATTGGAGAAGGATTTGAAACTTTTTGAAGCTTTAAGTCGTGTATTAGCTCCTTTAGCAGAGTTATATGCTTCACTAGAAGATACCAAACGTGTAGCAGGTGCTGAGGCTTACACTTCTGCTATGGTAATTTATAATATGTTTCAGATGGCTGCCAAGATGGGGGTTGGAGAGGTTAATGAAACAGTGATGAACTTGACACAAAGCTACCTAGCACAACGCGGATAAACAATAAAACCTCGTAGGTCTATAAAACCTCGTAGGTCTATAAGACCTACGAGGTTTTATTGTTTAAGGCGCGAATAAGATACCTATACGCAAGCTAATATTGTGCGGAGCCATACGTGGGTTACGATCTGTAAGAGAGTATGTAAGATCTGCATCATCATTTACTTCATCAATGATTTCAGTGTAGCTAGTTGGTGCAAAATTACTCGGAGTATTCACAGCAGTAATAGCATCTCTAGTTTGGATTTTCCTAGTCATATCCAAAATATCTGCTTCATAGTAAATACCTCCAAAGATTCTCAAACCACCATCTTCATTAGGAGACCATTCTACACCAGCACCTAAACCAGCAGAAACTTGTAGAGGAAAGATGTCAGAATAAATGCTTTCTGCTACCTCTGAGTCAACTGTATAGCCTAGTACATCATCCTCAAAGTTTTCTACACCTGTATCTTCAGGAAAGAATCTAGCACGAGCAGAAATAGGAATTTTGATTTTTACTACAGGAATATGGAAGAAGGCTCTCAGGTAAGATTCACCCAATTCATTTGTTCTTAGTTTCAAACCAAAAGGAATTTCTATATAATTCACATTGTAACGGATAGAATTGTATGCTGCAAAATCTAAACCTGAAGTATCTCCCCCTACTGTTGCTAAGTCAGGTTGAACAGCTGCTCCAAAGCTATTATTACTAAAAGAAGAAAAATCAAAATCTTGATCAGAATTAGGTAGTAAATAACCTCCGTAGCGATAAAGCATTTTACCTCCACGTCCAGCGGCAAAGTCTGCACCAAAAGTAAAGGCAAAGTTTTCTGTTTTAGAGAAATAATATTCTAGCTCTACACCTACACCAATTCCAATATTAGATCCAGCACTCTTTACACGATTATCATTACTTCCCATGAAAGAAAGAGTTGGGTCAAGATGAACGCCAAACTTGATGCCTCCTCCTTGTTCTTGTCCTTGTGCACTAAGTATGCCTGCCATAAGCAAAACAGCAACTGTTAATTTTCGTAACATAATAACTATTGTTTAGTAATAAAATATTTAATTAGAATGACTGTGCTTGACACAGCTCTATTTTTATCAGAAAAAGATGAATATCAATACTTTTTAAACTCAAGTCTCTCAGTAATGATCAACATTTTATTTTATCATCACTCGATGTCTCTACAAAAACCAAGCAGCTTTTAGTGTTCAGATATACTATTTTATGATCAAGTAGGGTTATTAGTATCTGTATCATAGGTTTTGGTCTACCTATTTATGTGAGGATTTTCGAAATTTTGAACAAGATACAAATTTGCTATAAAAGACCTAGCTTTTTCAAAACAAAAGCTATTTTAGAGCTTTCTCCCGCTAAGAACCTGTTCCTTGTGGCTGTAAATAGACATATGTATGTAGGATTTACTCGACTAATTATTCATATCTAGTGTGCTGTTTCGTGCAGGCGTAGAGTATTAATTAAGAACTTAGGGTGAACACCCAAATAATTTTTTTGTCAAAAACTAAATTCATGAATTTAAATAAGTACGCTTTTTATAGTTTACTCGGATTGATCTGCAGTTTATTGATGGCTGCCTGTGGAGGATCTGAAACTACAACTAAATATATTCCTGATGTAAGCAACATTAAAGCTTCAAGCCAACTTTTTCGTTTTGATAAAGATCTAATAGCTATAGATACTACTCGTGTAGATGTAGGATTAGAACAACTCAAGCAGAAGTATCCAGCTTTTGCTCCTTTTTATCTAAAGAATATTCTACCCAATTTTGAGCGTGTAAATACATCACAGGCAACCAAACGTTATCTGACAGATGAATACAGTCAGATTTTACACGATAGTGTAGCATATTTTTTTGCGGATGATGCTGCATTAACACAAATTTTTATGGATATGGCTAAGTATTATGCCTATTATTTCTCAGACAATAAGAATCCTTTTGAGCGTGTATATACCTATACTTCAGCCTATCAGTTTGGTTGTTTTACCAATCCAAATGATAAAGAGGCTTATGTAGCTGTAGGTTTAGACTATGCTCTAGGGGAGAATCATAAAGCATATATACATACAGAGAATCTTCGATACCAATACATTCGTCAGCGACTAACTAAAGATAATTTACCTGTGCTAGCAGCAGAAGCTGTAGTGAATGATATTATGGATGCTGAGGTCAAATTAGGAGGGAATTATTTTATAGATCATATGATTTATAATGGTAAGAAATATTTTCTAGTTGATTTATTAATGCCCAAAACAGAGGATCATCTAAAATTTGGATTGACTAAAGATCAAATGGCTTATTGTATTCCTAAAGAAGCAAGTTTATATGAAAACCTATCCAAAAGTATAGACCTCTATTCTGATGATGTGATTAAGTATAGACAATATGTGAATCCTGGGCCGTTCGATCCAGAAAAAGATCGCCATTCTAATGCAGGAAGTTGGTTAGGGATGAAGATCGTTCAATCTTATTATCGTAAGATTCGGAATGAGATCAAACATGAAATGAGTGGTAAACCGAAGCAAGACATTGATCGTGCTGCCTTGAGAAAAACACTAGAAGAGGTACAAGCACAGGCTTTTCTTAAAAAATACAAACCTAAGAGAGGTTGATTATATTTTATTTCTTATTATTAGTATTCTTAATAGTTCGTTGATTGTTCTTACCAAAACAATCAACGAACTAATGACTTTCTTAGATCTTAACTTTTAGCAATGACATATAATATTTTAGATGATCAAAGAATAGATAATGGGCAGCCAAAAGGAAATCCATACAAATTAGTGGCGTGGATGGTTGCTTCTGCATTTGTTTTAGCATTGACTATCTTTTGTTTAGTATTTTTTATGGAGGCAATGCATATCAGCGAAAGAGCTAATACACTTAGACGAATCCACAAAGGATTAGAATTTGTACCTGTAGCAGCTGTATTCAATGCAGGAGTATTTGCGGCTTATCTAGTGTTTTTCTCACAGAATTTTGAGCGTCATTTAAAAGGGCAATTACTCAAATCTATAGCATTATCCTTCCTTATCATATTTATCGCTTTTTTAGGATTTATCATGTATGGGATGATGAGTAGTCGCTACATTAGCCGAAGGGTGCAAGAATGGGAATATTGGATGAATTGGGGGATTTTTATGCTTGGTTATACTACACCTGTAGCCTTAGCTTATTATTTTGCATGGCAAAAACGCCTACATATTTTATTAATTGTAGTCTTTATCTGTCTTTGTTTGATCCAATCATTTATGATGGTATATGTTTATCCACGTCTCTAATCAGATATAAATTTCACCCTAGTTATGACAATAGTTCGTAGCTAAATAATCAATCAATTATCATTATGGCATATGATGTTTTAGATGATCAGAATATTAAGAATACTAAACAACCTAAAGAGAATCCCTTCGTACTATTTGGATGGATGATAGCTTCTGCAGCTACATTCATATTGACAGTATTAGCTGTGGAATTTTTCATAAGAAATGTTTTTGATACTGGAGAAAGTTCAGATTTTTTCTATAATATTCACGAAGGGCTGGAATATATTCCTTTATCATTTGTCATAAATTCGGGAATATTTGTGGTCTATTTTGTGTTTTTCTCACAGGCTTTTAATGTTCATTTGAAAGGGCGACCAATCAAAGCAATTAGTTTAGCTGTGCTTATTTTCTTGTTAATTTTTGGAGGAGGAGTGATCTGGATGTTAACTATGGAAGGAAGCGATTACACAGATCCTATATCTAGTGTAGAATATTGGATGAACTGGTTTATTTTTATCATAGGATACAGTTTACCCGTCGCCATTGCTTATTATTTTGCATGGGAAAAGCGCTTACAAGTCTTTCTGATAGCTATTTTTATCTGTTTAGTTATTTTTCAATCCTTTATGATGGTATATGCCTATCCACGCCCATAGTATTTAATTATGGTTGATAATATTTTAGATGATTATAGACTAGAGACTTCATCTCCTGAAGGAGATATTTTCAAGTTATTTGCTTGGATCTTTGTTGCTACTATTGCAGTAGTATTTATAGTTACAGGCTCAGTACTATTTATGGACTGGATGGAGATTCCAAAAAGATCAATAGTCCTTCGAGATATCCACAGAGGATTGCAATTTATACCTGCTACTACAGTACTGAATCTAGGAATATTTGTAGCTTATTTGATCCTTTTTTCACAGACTTTTGAACGTTATTTGAAAGGACAAGCTTTGAAAACCTTCATATTGTCCTTAGTCGTAGTCGTTTTAGCTCTTTTTATTTTTACGATAGGTAGCTTTTTCAGTGATTACTTAGCAGGTTTTAGAATCTATAAATACTGGACAAATTGGGGCGTACTGTTTATTGGTCATGCCTTGCCTATAATCGCTGTATATCGCGATGTGTACAAAACCAGATCATATGTTTTATTGATTCCTAGTTATGCTTGTTTAGTTCTAGTTCAATCGTTTTTACTTTCTTATTTTTATTCAGCTAAGCTAAAATACATATTGATTATTACTGATTAGGTTTTGAGATTTCATCGCCTACTGAGCTGCTCGATCAAAAATCATTTTTCCACCATAAACAGACCAACCCTTATCCATATTAAAGGACTTTTTGCTCATCATCATAGAAATTCCTGAGCCCAAAGATCCCAAACCCACTCCCAAAATAGGCAAACCTGCCGAAAGAGAACTTGTTCCTGCAAAGGCACCACCAAAACCACTACCTGCAAAGCCAAAACCTGCCAAAATTCCACCAATCATTTCCTTATCGGTACGCACACGTCCCTTGATGATCTTACAGTCAGCAAGCATTACTTTTTGTCCATCCACGTACATACTAGTCGTACTAATATTTTCTAACTCTCCCGAATAGCTAACCTTTGGATTACTACGCAACTTATATTTTATGGTTCCACCTGTTCGGATAAATCGCATATCTTCCTTCTCGAGGTGTTCAAAGATTAAGACTTCAATACTATCTCTATCATCAATTAATTGTGCTGAAATAGTGAGACTTAAGAATATAAGATAGAAAAGAATAAGACCCATTTTTTTCATAAAAACTCTTACTTTTTTATTATATTAGACACTTCGTATTTTTGAATGCAAACAAAGAATATGTTTGAATTTATTGTAGATGACAAGATAAGATTAGAAGCTATTAGCTCAGATCATGCTCAAGATTTATTTGACTTAGTTGATCAGAATAGAGCTTATCTTCGTCAATGGTTACCTTGGGTAGACGGAACCTCAGCCCTAGAGGATACCCTGAAGTTTATCTCGGTTTGTCAACAGCAATATAAGAATAATGCTGAGCTTAGTACAATTATATTTTATGAAAAGCAGATGGTTGGAGTAATTAGCTTGCAAGAATCGAATCAAATACATCAGCGAGTATGTATTGGTTATTGGCTGGCAGCAGATTTTCAAGGCTTGGGAATCATGACAAAAACTTGTGCTTATCTAGTGAATTATTGTTTTGATAAATTGAATATGAATCGAGTAGAAATTCGTTGTGCTAGTCAAAATTATAAGAGCCAGGCTATCCCAAAACGTTTGGGGTTCAAGGAAGAAGGAACTTTGCGGGCTGTTGAGTATTTATACGATCATTTTGTGGATCATATCGTTTATAGCCAACTAAAGAAGGAAAGAAGTTTAATCATTAGTTTGTAGGTTTTAACTTCACTGAGCTCTTCGGGGGTTAGCTTCGCAGAGACTTTCAGGATTGTTAGAACCACACAGTGCTCAACGCAGTTAAAATTAAAAAATCAACGGACTATTGGATACGAAAATATAGTTTCCTAGTAGATTGAATATTTCAAATTGTGATTACCCTAATGTTATAAAAGCTTGAATAAGTTTTATTAGTTAACGAATAAGAATTTACTTATGATATTAAAAACTTTTTTACTCTGTAGTGTGACCCTTGCAGCTTGTGCTTTTGATACAGCTTATGAAAACGAACCACCACCAAAATTCGATGAATATTGGTATGCAGGAAAAGCTGAATTAAGTAGCTACACGATCAAACAATCAAGATACGGTGAGTATCGAGAGGGGACTAGTGTATTCGTTTATGTAACCGAAGATTTTTCTAATTCGAAACAAGTTAAGTTAGACAATCCTTCTCGCAATCAGGATGATGTAGTATCTGTTTTAAAACTCAATCAGATGCGAAAATTTGCTACAGGTGTATATGATTATTCTATCATGCAATCTACATTTACACCAGTTGATTGTCGAAAATATCCACACACGATTAAGTCTGTACTGAGTGTACAAGATTGGTGTGGGCAGTCTTTCACACAATTAAATTTACAGACTTATAAATATAAAATTACACAACGGTCTTACTTTGAGACAGAGGGGGATGATGAATTTCAGATTGAAAAAAACTTCTTGGAGGATGAAGTTTGGAATTTAATTCGAATAGATCCAGAGGCTTTACCAATCGGGAATATTCAATTAATCCCATCTATGATTTCAGCACAATTACTGCATTCAGGCTTGCGGAGTGAGTCTGCAAA
Organism: Saprospiraceae bacterium; assembly: GCA_022448995.1. Lineage (GTDB taxonomy): Bacteria > Bacteroidota > Bacteroidia > Chitinophagales > Saprospiraceae > JAKVCT01. The sequence goes on along the minus strand of JAKVCT010000026.1, from coordinate 2,129 downwards.
TGCAAGTTTACAAGT
>JAKVCT010000026.1:0-2104 GCA_022448995.1 Saprospiraceae bacterium | reverse complement strand
AGTAGATAAAAAAAATAAAGATTTGATGGAATATAAGATTAGTTATGTGACAACTAATCGCAAACTAGTCATCTCTTTTCAAAAGAAGTTCCCTCACATCATAGAATCTTGGACAGAATCTTATATTGTGAATGGAACAAAGGTGGAGAATAAAGGCACTCGTAAAAAAACAATTCTTTCTGATTATTGGAATAAGAATCGTAATATTGACAAGAAATTGCGCAAGGAGCTTGGTTTAGACTAAACTCATTTATATTATTAGTCCATGAAGTTTTTGTAAATAATTGATAGTTAATTATTAAAAACTTAATGAATTGATAAATATTGTATTATGTAATATGTTTTACTCAACAAAAAAACTAAACAAACATGGATTTTTCAATGCGAGCTAATGGTAAACTTTTACTCACGGGAGAGTATTTCGTGACAGAAGGTGCTGTAGCGCTTGCTTTACCCACCAAGCTGGGACAACGGATCTCAGTCAAACATGTGCAGAGCGATACCCCGACACTTTTGTGGCAGAGTTATGATGAAAATGATGAGCTATGGTTCGAAGCAAAGTTTCACAAAAAAGATTTGGAATTGCTCGACGGACCTGAGACAGCAGAAGGCATGGCTATAGCAGATCGCTTACAAGAAATTTTGGGTGTAGCTACTGAGCTGAATGAAGATTTTTTACTAGAACCTAATGCTACCGAAGTAAGTACTTATTTAGAATTTCCACGCCATTGGGGGTTAGGAACTAGTTCTACTCTGATCACAATGGTTGCTAAATGGGCAAAAGTGGATCCTTTCAAGTTATTAGAAGAAACCTTTGGCGGTTCTGGATATGATATTGCTGCGGCTACTGCTGATGCACCGATTTTATTCCGCAAGTTTAATGGTCGTAATGAGTGGGATGTATCTAGATTTGATCCTAGCTTCAAGGAGCAATTGTTCTTTGTACATTTGAACAAAAAGCAGGATTCTAGAGAAGCTTTGGTACATTACAAGGTAACTGCACCAGAAGATAGAGCACGCCCATTGCCAAGAATTTCACAGATTACACACAATGTAGCAGCTTATGTAGATTCCTTAGAAGAGTTTGAAGCCTTGATGGAAGAGCATGAAGAGTTGGTGCAATCTATCGTACAACAACCCAGAGCTAAAGAAAATTATTTCTCTGATTATTGGGGAGAAATCAAGTCTTTAGGTGCTTGGGGCGGTGATTTTGTATTGGCAACAAGTAATCGAAGTGTAGAAGACACCAAAGCTTATTTTGAAGAGCGAGGTTACAAGACAGTATTATCTTATGATGAGCTGATTAAACACTAAACTGATCTCTTTTAGAGAAAAACTGGTATATAAATATAAGTTTTGATAAGAAGCATCCTACACAACAATTTAGGATGCTTTCTTTTTGCTTAAATATAACATATAGCCGAATTTAAATAAAATGTCATAAGTGAAAAAGCTAGTGGCGAAGGATTAAAATGCTTCGCTCTAGATTTTATTGAATCTCCCAAAAAATATCCAAAACGAAGCTAACCCCGAAGGGCTCTGCGAAGCTAACCCTTCGTCAAAAGATGACATTGTATATAATTTTAGCTATAATAAATCCTAATCCCCTGATCTATGTTTGGACTAAGTCGACCCGATTTAGGTGCTAATCATATGCACCTATACCAGATACATCGCAAGCATTATTGTGGAACTTGCAAAACTATAGGTAAAAACTATGGACATAAAGCCCGACTTTTCTTAAATTTTGATGCCGTATTTTTAGCTGAAATCTTGTCTTTATTGGATGGAGATGATACGCAATCTTGGAGCAAAGCACATCAAGCTATCAACCAATGTTGGGTGATGCCTAAAAAGGCAGAACAGAGTCCTTTTGCCTTAGAATATGCTGCTGCAATCAATGTGCTTTTAGCAGAATTGAAGGTTTTGGATAATATCCAAGATAGTCAAAAATGGCGCTGGTCAGTCTTGCAGCGGATTTTTTCAAAATCCTTCCGAAAAGTGCAAGCACAATTTAAAGAATGGTCTGTTGACTTAGATTATATCCATCAATTATTGAAAGAACAGCAAAGTCGGGAAATCCGATCAACAGTGGTTTTTAGTT
>JAKVCT010000259.1 GCA_022448995.1 Saprospiraceae bacterium | reverse complement strand
TGATAGATTAGATAGCATTGAGAGTAAGCTCAATGCTCACGATAAAAACAAGGACAGCTTGGCAAGTCGGCATTCATCTGAGCCCTGAAAGGGAGACAGATTAGATAGCATTGAGAGTAAGCTCAATGCTCATGATAAAAACAAGCATAGCTTGGCAAGTCGGCATTATCTGAGCCCTGAAAGGGAGACAGATTAGATAGCATTGAGAGTAAGCTCAATGCTTATCACAAAAAATAATCACCAAAAAACAATTTTTAAGTAAGTTCTTAGTAATATTGCACTGCGAATAAATAGCAAACAATAAATCTAAAAATTATAATGGAATATCAGAATATTATTGTTGAGCACAAGGGAGTAACTGCCATTGTCACTATCAACCGTCCTAAGGCATTGAATGCATTGAATCGTCAAACTTTAGCAGAACTACGCCACTTTTTTGGAGAAGGATACAAGGCTATTGAAGGTCTGCGCGGAGTAGTATTAAAAGGAGCTGGAGATCGTTCATTTGTAGCAGGTGCAGACATCACTGAATTTACGGGCTTAGATGCACAAGCAGGTTTAGATATGGCACAAAATGGACATGATATCTTTTTTATGATTGAGCAGTTTCATGTACCTGTAGTAGCAGCAATTAGTGGCTTTGCTTTAGGTGGTGGTTGCGAATTAGCAATGGCTTGCCACTTGCGTGTAGCGAGCGAAAAAGCACGTTTTGGGCAACCAGAAGTGAACTTGGGAATTATTCCTGGTTATGGCGGAACACAGCGTTTGGTACAATTGATTGGTAAGACCAAAGCAATGGAATTATTACTAACTGCTGATATGGTTAAAGCACCAGAAGCTTTGCAATTAGGTTTAGTAAACTATGTAGTGGAGCATGGTCACGAATTAGATAAATCTATTGAGTTGTTACAAAAAATAGCGACTAAAGCACCTATTGCTATTCAAAAAATTATAGAGTGTGTTAATTCATACTTCAATGCAACAGAAGATGGCTTTAAGCGTGAGGTTTTAGAGTTTGCACAATGTGTAAACACAGAGGATTTTAAAGAAGGTGCTACTGCTTTCTTGGAGAAACGCCCAGCTGATTTCAAAGGAAAGTAAAGACTGTATTTATACGTTTAGCTTAGTGGTTATATAATGAAGTTGGAATAGTCAAGACTTGATCTAACAGTTAGTACCTATCAGACATCAAAAGAAGGGAAGGGAGGCTAAAAAGGTAAAATAAAAAAAATGAAACCAAATTAAATTTTGAGTTTCATTTTTTTTATTGGCGCAAAGCTAATCCCGAAGGGCTCTGCGAAGCAAAAGGCTTGCACTGAATATTGATGCATTTCATATCCAAAGCGAAGGTCTCAACGAAGTTAAAAGAGCTCTTCTACCAGTCTGCAAATAATTTATTAAAGACATCATTCCCAATCTGATCATAAATACTTGTCAATAAGGCATCCTGAACATCTGCTAAATTTTCATCTGCACCAAAATCTTCAAATCGGCTAAAGGTCTGTTGCCAAGTCTTATCATCATCTTTGAGATTTTTACATTCAACAGAAACGCTGACCGAAAGGCGTTGCAAAGCAGAGGTTTCATTTGGTTTCACTGCCAAAGGTTGCAAATCATATTTAACCACATTACCTGAGAAACTCAAATCACCTTTGTCATCTTGATAAGCTAGATTTGTTCGATTGAGCATCCTTGCTTTCAATAATTCTGAAAAATCTTGTCCAGAAGTAGCTGGTGCTTCTCCTGCTTGAACATCAAAAGTGCTAACAGAGAAGGTTTTTAGGCTACTATCAATCTTTCCTGGAAACATACTAAAATGACAACCCTGCCATAAAAACATACAGAAAGTCAAGACGAAATATAAACTTAGTTTAGAATGATAAGATGAAAACATTTTTATTTTATATTTTTGAACTTACAGCAATTGTCCTTGAAGACAAAAAGAGGTTTTGAAAAATTATGCTAATCATCCTCAAAACTTACGAACTGTCAAAAATAATAGCATAATTCGATTTCCTAATCAAAAATAGTGTAAATGTGCAAAATTTACCAACGATAACATGGCGTAAATTTCCTTTTGTACGTTTTTTACTACCTTTTATCTTAGGGATTATAGGTGCATATCAGTATCCTAATCCTCAGCTGCACTATGCTGCCTTAGGAATGGGGACAGTGAGCATACTCTGCCTATTTTTCTTTCATCAACGTCAACGAAGAAGTATTCGTTGGGCATTGCCCTTTGGTTTAACAGTTCATTTAGCCTTATTAGCCTTGGGCTATAGTCTATGCTATATACAATCTGCATCCGACTCGGAGGAGTTTGAGCAACTTGCCAAAGGGCAGGAGCTCGTTTGTATTGCCAAACTGGATGATCAGCCCATACTAAAGGGAAATACATTGCGTGTACCATTGCAAATCATGGAGGTTAAGGATTCTCTAGAGCGATGGTACGGCACGGAAACTAAGATTCAAGCAAGTTTTGAACTAGACACACAAGTAATTGATCTAAAATACGGTGATTTTATTACATTTCGTACGAGAATTCAGCGAATTACACCACCTGCCAACCCACACACCTTCGATGCACAAACATTCTATGCACTAAAACGAGTCTATTATCAGACTTATGTACGTGCAGACTCATGGAAAAGCCTAGATAAAGGAGAAACATCCTTGTTATGGTCGACAACTATTGCCACACGGCAGTATTTGCTACGCTTATTGAAAGAACATTTGCCTTCAGAGAATGAATATGCTGTCGCATCCGCCTTGACATTAGGTGCAAAACAGGAATTGAATGCTGAAGTGCGCAATGCCTACGCGAATACAGGTGCTATGCATGTTCTAGCAGTCTCAGGTTTACATGTAGGTTTGATTGCATGGTTGTTTTCTGCCTTGTTGGTGAAGCGCAAAACAGACAAAGCATGGATGAAGGTCAGTAAAACTCTACTTTTGTTAGCATCTATATGGATTTTTGCTTTCTTGACTGGTGCATCGGCTTCAGTAATGCGCGCAAGCACTATGTTTTCGTTGCTGATTTTGGGACAAGAGACAGGAAGATCACCCAATGTATATAATACATTGGCATTTACTGCCTTTTTACTGTTATTACTAGATCCATATTTTATATTTGACATTGGTTTTCAATTATCTTTCTTGGCTGTAATTGGAATTGTATATCTGCAACCTAAGATTTATAGACGAATATACATCAAAAACAAGATTCTAGACTGGATTTGGTCACTAACCGCTGTATCCTTAGCTGCTCAGCTGACCACACTGCCCATTAGTTGGTATTATTTTCATCAATTTCCTGTGTATTTCTGGTTATCAGGCTTGATTGTGATTCCTATGGCGACATTAATCTTGCCTTTGAGCTTGCTTTTATTTGCTTTTGGTGCTGTACCTGTCCTTTCTACATGGATTGGTGCATTATTGTACGGCTTATTATGGTTAATGAATGCTTTGATCTTCGTCTTGAGTCATCTACCATATGCTATTATAGACCAAATTTGGATTTCTAGCTTTGATATGTATCTATTATATGCTATAATATTGAGTCTAGTTTGGGCAATTGTTCATCAGAATAAACGTTTATTGGCTTTTGGCTTTCTGGGGACAATCGTATTCCTAGCTATGTGGAATTATACAAAGTGGCAACAGGAACAACAGACAGAAATTTGGATTTATCAGGCTCGGAAGGCAAGTTTAATTGATTGTATAGAAGGTAGGAAGGTGATTAGCTTAGGTGATTCTAGTTTAATAGATGCTCAAAAGGCATTTATTAATCAACCTAATTTAGGGGCAAAGGGAATTCGAAATAGGAAGGAACTGTATTTTAATGGAGAGGATTTCCAGAATCAGTCTTTTAGCAAGTATCGAAACTATGTGAATTTTCGTGGACTACGTTTCGCTTTCATAGATTATAAATTGCCTAAAAAGGCAACTATAATTCCATTAGAGGTGGATTATCTATTCTTGAGGCAAAAGCCAAAATTATATGATTTAGCTCAGTTGGAAACTTTTTATAAATTTAAATATGTTATTTGGGATGCTTCCAATAGTTATTGGTGGCGGAATCGCTGGGCAGCACAATGTGAAACTTTAGGTTATCAATATATTGATGTTGCTAAAGATGGAGCAATTTGTATTAAGGTTGGTAAATAGGGAGGTTTGCTTCGCAGAGCACTTCATGGTTCAGAATTAAGGATGTTTCTTCTTTCACCTTTTGCCATTACAGCAAACGCTACCCAATAGTGTCTCTAGACTTAGTTGAGAATTTGATAAACCAATTCTTTCAATAACTCACCATGTGTGGTGCGTTCATTAAACTGATCATAAGGCATTTTGATCCAAACGCCCTTAGAACGCATATCATAAGTACGCAATAAATGTAGAATCTTTTCAACTTCATATCGCTTGTAACTAGTTGCCGCAATACGATAATCTTTTACAAAAAAGCGATTGATTTTGATTGCCTCAGCTACCGTATTATCATTCAAATTAGGCAAGAATTTACAGATATAAATCTTACTGAAAAAGTTATATAGTGTAGCTGTGATCATTGGAATGGGACCACTTTTAGGATTGGCAATGAAGTAATTAACAATTAGATTTGCTTTGACATGATCCTTTCGTCCAAGTGCATTTTGCAACTCAAAAACATTAAAATCCTTACTAATTCCGATGTTTTTTTGGATAATTTTATTATCAATTTTGCTGCCTTCTGGCAAATTGATCATGAGTTTATCCAACTCATTGCTAATCTTAGCCAAATCATTACCCAAATATTCTGAAAGTAGGCGACTAGCTCTTGGATCAATTGTATATTTTTTATCTTTTAGATATTGGTTAATCCAATCAGGAATTTGATTCTCATACAAACGACTAGACTCAAAGATTACAGCCTTACCTGCTTTTTCAGCTTTTTTGAGTGCCTTCGCATATTTTTTACGACTATCAATTTTCTTATTCTTATACGCCAAGACCAAAATTGTGCTATCTAGTGGTTTTTCTAGATAAGTGCTCAGTAGATCAATAGTTTTAAATTCCTGAGCTTCTTTGATAATAACCACTTGCTTTTCTGCCATAATCGGGAAACGGCGTGCGTTATCCAAAACTTGCTTGTAGTCTATTTCTTTTCCATAGAGTGTAATCTGATTGAAGGAACGTTCTGATTCATCTAGAGCATTTTGTTCGATATAGTTGGTAATTAGATCTATATAGTAGCTTTCCTCACCATGAAGGCAATAGACAGGAAGATATTGATTCTGCTTCATGTTCTTCAGTATATCTGTATGTTTAACCTTTGCTTTACGCTTTGCCATAGATGAAAATAATTTAGAATAGAGGATTAATTCCGACCAAAATTACAATAATTCTTAAACTTAAACCAATATATATAGCATCCTCAAACAAATAGATGTATCTTTGCACTCTTTCTTTGGGATTAAAGAAGAAAGTATTCATTAGAAAAAACGAACTGTAAGTAGAAACATAAATTAAGAATGTCAGACGAATCAATTAGTTTAAATAAATATATAAGTAGTAAAGGCCTGTGTTCCAGACGAGAAGCAGATGTTTGGATTGATGCTGGACGTGTAAAGATCAATGGAAAGGTCGCACGAAAAGGAAATCGTGTATTTCCAAAAGATAAAGTGACAGTAGATGGTGAAAATGTAGAACATGAGTTGCCTAAATCTATTTATTTAGCTTTCAATAAACCTCCAGGAATCACTTGTACAACTGATGAACGAGATATAGATAATATCATTGATTACATTGGGTATCCTGAACGTATTTTTCCAATTGGACGCTTAGATAAAGCCTCTTCTGGTCTAATCTTTTTGACCAATGATGGAGAAATTGTGAATAAGATTTTGCGTGCACGTTATTATCACGAGAAAGAATATATTGTCAAAGTAGATAAACCAATCACAGCTCGTTTTCTAAGTAGAATGTCTAAAGGTGTTCCAATTTTGGGTACTGTGACTCGATCTTGTAAGATAGAGCAAGTGAGTAATTATGTGTTCAAGATTATATTGACACAGGGCTTGAATCGCCAAATTCGTAGAATGTGCGAATTCTTAGACTATAAGGTACTAAGCTTGAAGCGCGTGCGTATTATGAATATTGAGATAGATGATTTGCCTGTAGGCAAATGGCGCAAGCTAAAAGGGCAGGAGCTAAAATCTCTAAAAGAGGAATTGGAAAATCAAGAGGATGATCCTACACAGGATGCTCCATCTACACGTCCAAAACCAAAGCTATTCAAACCTAAGAAGAAAACCTTTATTGTACAGAAAGAAAGATCTGGACAGCAAGAGTTTAGACCTAAAAAGAAAAAATATTCAGATTCTAAGTCTAAGTATTCTTCAAAGTTTGATCAAAAAGAGGGTAAAAGCGAAAGGAGTTTTGAGCCCAGATCTCGCTCAAAATTTGGAGGAGAACGTGAAGATAGAGAAGAGGGCAGAGGGTTTAAGTCTAATTCTAAATTCAAATCGGATAAAGGAAGTTATTCTAAATCTTACAAGAAGGATTATAAGTCTAAATCAGATCGTGGAGATAGAGAAGAAGGCAGAGGGTTTAAGTCTAATTCTAAGTTCAAATCGGATAAAGGCAGTTATTCTAAATCTTACAAGAAGGATTATAAGTCTAAATCAGATCGTGGAGATAGAGAAGAAGGCAGAGGATTTAAATCTCGTTCGTATTCAAAATTTGGATCGAATAAGGAAGGTTCTTCTAGGTCTTATGGGAAAGATTATCGTTCAGATCGTGGAGAGGATTCAGGCGATAAAGAATTCAAACCTAAGGCTGCTAAACCTAAGGTATATAAGCCTAAGAAGCAGGTTTATATCAAGTCTAATCGAAAAACATATATCCCCGAGAAGCAACATAAAGCCAAGCCGGGTTTTCGTGTAGATTCTAAGAAGAAGTTTGGGGGCGGAGGTTCTAAACCATTTAAGAACAAGAGCAAGAGTAAGAAAAAATAGGATGGAGTTAAAAATGAACCACGAAGTGCTCAGCGAAGCTAAAAATTAATAGTTAGGGACTTTTGCTTCGCAGAGCACTTCGTGGTTCAGCATTAGCCAAATAACTTGATAATCAATAATCTATAGATGT
>JAKVCT010000258.1 GCA_022448995.1 Saprospiraceae bacterium | reverse complement strand
GGTGTTGGTGCTGATAATATATATCTTAGAATTTCTGCTAATGGATACCTATACTTTGGTTGGGGTAGAGATGGTTCAGGAATTAACGAATGTAGTTTAGGTGGAGTACTAGGTACTAATTATTGGTGGGGTGTTTATATTGGTCATAAAGGTCAAAGGTATAGTAGTGCTAATGCTACATCTGATAATTTAGCTGATGCTTTTGATATTTATCTTATGAGAATAAATGATGCAGGTACAGCATGGGAAATTAAAATAGGTACTAAGACAGATGGAAGTGGAAATAGAAGTATAGAATCTAACTGGACACAAACTGGTTATAGAATGGATAGAGCTACATTAGGTCAATTGAGTATTGGTGGTCGTGGTTCTAATAGATCATTCCATGGTAAAGTAGCTGCTTTTATGACTACTACTCTTAAGACAGATGAATCTATGCCTACTACAACTGAAGTTGAAACTATGATAACTGACCCTATGAAATGGCTGCAAGATTACAAAGTTGGCAATAGTTACAGACAGTGCAATAGTGGCTCAAATACTAATAATTTCCAAATAGGAAATACTAATTCTAGTTGGTCTACGCAGGTTTGGTTGATGGGTGATGGTAGCAATGATAACTACTCTAACATGATTAGAAACAGAGTTAACCCAAGTGATCAGAACTACACTAAACTAAACTTGATTAGCATGGTAAGTAACGACATAGAGACCGTAAACATCAATGGGCTAACCTAATTATCTAACTAATCTATCTAAAAGATGTCCCAATTTTTAGCCCCTATTTTATTAACTATATGCGCTTTGGCTATACTATCATTGTGTTTCATGTATGTATATGAAACTGCGATTAGTATAAAAAATGCACGTGAATTGCGAAAACTTGAAGAAGAACTAATACAGAAACGTATTGACGCAATAGCAAAGCAAGACATAAAAATAGATCGTTTGATAGCATATTCAGAGCGCATTATCAGACAACACTATGAACTAATAGATAAACTATGACATTGCAAGAACTGTTTGAAAGAATACAAGCAACTAAAACAGCTTATGTAGCAGCTAAATACAAGTGTAAGCACTTAGCGTTTGCACTTGTGTTTTGTGTTGTCGCATCTGTCTTTGTACTGCAAATAGACGACACACAAAACAAAGATTTTTATATACCAGAATTATTTAAAATTGACGCAGACATCTTTAACATAGATGATTTTGCACAACTAAAAAAGCAAGAAAATGAACACATTAAACATTGAAAACGATGGCATGTACGCAAATTTTAGCGGACATCTAAAAATAGAAGTACTAGACAGTACAGAAACTAAGTATCTACTATCATGTAATACTCATGATCTACTCAAACCATTTTGGATTGACAAAGAAGAAGCTACAACGGATGATAAAATAGATCCTGATAAAGTAATTCGATGGCTACTAAAGAAGCTAAATAAGTATTTCAATGGACAACAGGAAGATTAAGCAAGTAGTCAAAGATCTGCGTTTTTTAAAGTCTCAATTAGAAAAACAGCTTAATTTACTGACAGATCTTTTAGAGGACAAACAGCAGCCTTCTAAGTACTGTTATGCTATTAGTGCTGGTCACGGTGGAATTGATCCCGACACGGGCAAATATGTGACTTATCCTAGTAAATTTAAGATACATGATAACTTAAACTTGCATATAGGGAACATGTTTTGTGAAGGTGTATTCAATCGCATTATAGCCGAAAAGCTTATCAAGCGCATGGACGAAGTAGGACTGACTTATAAACGGTTCTATCACGATTACAAAGACTGGTCACTACGCTATAAATCTGCACAGATAAACGAGCATCACAGGAATAGACAAAAGTGTATCTTGTTTGAATTACACAGCAATGCAAGTAGCCAAGGTAAAGCACGAGGATTTTGTGTATTTACATCTAAAGGTCAAACAAGCTCAGATAGAATAGCATCTGAACTTTGGCACGAAGTTAAAACAGCATTTGAAAATGTAAGCGGTTTTAAGCTACTTAAACAGACTTACAACGATAACGATGTAGACTACGAAGCAGGGTTTTGGATGGTGCGTAATACTGCGTGTCCTGCTATCTTGCCAGAGTTTTTGTTTTTTGATAATCGTGAGGATGTACAGCTATTGATGAATGAAGAAATACAAGATATATATGTAGAATGTTTACTGCACACTGCTTTATGGTGTGAGCAAAATATATAAAAATGGATACTTTACAAGGTGTTTTTGCAGCGTCAGATGTTTACAGGCTTATTAGCAATCCTGATCAAAAAGCAGTACTTCGCAAAGGTGCAAAAACACTTTGTTTAGAAAAAGCTATAGAACAAGTAACCAGGCGACCACTTGAGAAATACAGCAACAAAAACATGATACAAGGCATTTTACAGCAGCCTAAAGCACTATCTATGTTTGAAGAAATAAACGAGCTACAAGCTATAAAAACAAGGTCGTATAGATGGAATGAGCATCCAACGATTTTACACAGTAAACCTGATGCTGTTATAATTAGAGACAATCAAAGAATAGCACTAGAAATTAAATGCCCTACCTTACCTTATCATTGCAAGTACTTACTTTGCAAATCTCCTGCACATCTATTCTATACAAGCAAAGCTGCCTATTGGCAATGTGTAGCGCACTTGGTATGCACTGACTTTGAAAAGTGTATTTTTGTATCTTACTTTGAAAATAATGAAGGCATACAACAAATAAAGATGCTTGACTTTGTGCCGTTAGATGGACATATAGAGCATTTTAAGCAGTGTTTGTTGTTAGCTGATGCAGAAAAGACAGCGTATATCAAACAGATTAGAGGGATATAAAAAAAGTCCGAACCCACCACAGGAACGGACTTAGCATATTATTACAGATTGTTAATAAATTACTCTTTTAATTTTGATATTATTTGGCTAGCTATTGCATTTACTTCTAATGACAGTTTATGACTTACAGCTCTATTGATAGCATCTTGTAACCCACCATGATCTAGCCATTTATGCACAGAATTTTCAACCATTTGAAAGATGTTATCTTTGGTTTTTCGTTCTATTATTTCAACTAGCAGTTTACCTTCTTCTATCTCATAAAACACTTTTTCCATTGCTTCGGCTGCTTGTTGCTCTATCATTCCATTTATCTCTTTTAATTTTAAATTTATCTGAGTTGGCACTATTGAAAGATTGAGGCTAGCATCAACCATAGAGTTAAAACAATTGTCGTTTGAGTTTATAAATTTTCTATTTGACATAATAATGTTTTTTAGTTGTTGTTTAATTATAGTTTATCTTGGTTCATGTATGAGCGTAAAGTCACACCGCAATATTTTGTAATCATAGCTGCGCATGTAAATTCATTTAAAAATATAAGTCTAACAGTGCAATTATCTGACACTATCAAAATACTAGCATTAGCCACACTTTCAGCATATGACCAGTTAATTAGATATTTTGTGTCGTTTATCTCTATGTAATCTGATGTAATTTTTATGTTATCCCAAGTGACCGACATATCAGATTTTTTATCTAATATATCTAAGACAGTTTGTCTATTTACTTTGTCTAACTCTAATTGAGCAGTGCAGATGTTGCACAATGCTAATGCGAATATCAATATTATGTATTTCATAGTTCTATTTTTTGTACAGCTTAACTAGCTGTTGTTTTTTCTGAATAGCTTTTAACAGGCATTTCTTTAACTGCTGTATGTCTTTATCGTTGCGCTCAACACGAAGTATAAACAGCTCTTTAACATCTAAGCTAGGACAAAAAGACACAAAGTCTATGTAATCAAAACTACCTACTAGCATTTGTTGCATAATTTGCCAGTAGTAATTTTTAGCTACTTTCTTTAAGTCTGCTGCTGTCTCTATCTCCATATATTTACAATGTGTATGCAGTGCAGGGCATTTAATTTCAATAGCAGCGTTTTTATTAAGTATCACACGATCAAAACTAGCACCTACTTGATTGTTTTCTGACCAAAGATCTAAGCCTGTTTCTGCTAGCATTTCATTCTTACATTCTGCATATCTAGCAGCCGCAATGGGTTCACAATCTATACCATGTTGCATTGCTGCATTGATAGTAATTACATCCTGTTGCTGTCCTGTAATTTCTTCTAATGCTTTTTTTCTGATGTAATCTAAAGCGGTTAGTGTTAGTGTAGAAGTGCAAACAAGCTTTGCTGCACTCGAAGCTGTAAAGACACCGAGACGAGCTTTTAACCACTCGTCGCTGCCTTGTTGTAGTCTATCCGAATTGCTCATCCTGTAATTCTTTTATTCTGTCTTGAAATAACCAACTAAATTTGCGCAAAGCGTAAACACTATTGCTAGCATATAGGTCTTTTACTTGCTGCGTAGTGGTACATTTATCAAGCTGATCAGTTAAGCTATTTACATCAACCTGTTCTGCTCTAGCATTTTGAACAGCACGAGATTCGTAGTTATCAACGTGTTTGCGATTTAGATCACGTCCAAAAATAGCACCTAGAGACTTTGCAGCATTTTTGATGCAGTCACTTAATAGATGCGGGCTATCTTGTTCTAAGCTGTTTTTTAGCTTAGCGTTAATATCTGTAATCTCAGCGCCTTTTTTTTGGCGTATCTGTGTTGCTGCTGTACCTGTGCGCACCAACCATTGATTTGCTACAGGGTGGAAATAGTGTAACTCAATAATGCCCACTAGTTCATTTCCAATTACCTTACAGTCAAAATTTCTAGTTTGCCAAAGCCCCGCAAACATTTCATCCAGTAGTGTTTGAATATGACTGATAGGCAAGTAATCGTAATAAACTTTATTGCCACGTTCAAAGCCTTCACGCTTTTTTATTTGCTGTTTATTTGGCTGCTTGGCTACCTGCATTTGGAACAACCCTAGTGCGGTTAGCTGGTCTTTATTTTGACTTATAAGATCTTTTGCCCTGTCCAGTGTGGTTGGAACTTGATTAGTAATATCCATAATAATTGAGTTTTGTTAATTGTTTAAAAATTTTTATTTATTAATTCAATTTCTTTTTGTGCAGATTGTATATGAATCTTGTGAACTTGTATTTTTTCTTCTAGCTTTTTAAGCAAATGCTGTTTTGCATCCTGCACAGTATCCCAGTAGCTATAGAAATTGCTGCGTTTTCTTATTGTGCGTCCATTGATCCATACACTTTTTTCTGTGGCTCGATCAACTTCTACGACTTCAATTAGTTTATAGTATTGACCTGTTCTGTACATTTTCATAATAATTGAGTTTAATGTTTAAAATAATGCGTTGTCTGTCAAATATTCTGCATACCGTGTGTACATCTCAAAAGTAGCAATGCACACAGTGTAATACATAACTTTAATAGTATAGTCAAGATCTGATACTATATAATGCGTAGGTTCTTTACGCATCTTGATGCAATTTAAAAATATCTTCTACAGATGTTTTAAAAAACTTAGCTATTAACAATGCGTGTAGTATGTTTGGTTGGTGTGAGTTACTACACCAATAAGATACAGTAGTATTACTGATGTTTAGGAAGTCTGCTAGCTCATATGCCCTTTTGTTTCGACTTGCTAGCAGTTGTTTTATTGTATTTTTCATATAGTATTGCTTTTTTAGTCAAATAATGTAGTGTAAATATACGATTATTAACTGAAAAAGCAAAAAGTTCTTTATATTTTTTAAAAACATTGTATTTTTAAGAATAAAATGCTATATTTGTAACTGTAATCAATTAACAACTTTCAAAACTCAATTATTATTATGAACTTATCTAGAAATCATTACTACCAGTCTTTATTGAACCAAGAAGTTGACTATATTAATACGTACGTAAAAGGCAAACGAGTTGAGGATTTAAACAGCAAAGTTGATGTTTGGGACCATGGTACTATATACAATAGCCAAATTAGCATTGTCAATATTGATCAGCAGCAAAAAATAATTTTCTTACTCGATAACGTTGCCGACTGGATGATCTTCGGTATGATGTCAAGCAGCTATACTTGTACATCGCATGAACATTTTGATTATCTACTTGAACAAGATTTTGAGCAGGTGCATCAAGCTTGCATCGACTTCTATAATAGTCAAATTGCTACATCTAATTTTAGACGCACTTTGCAGTATGGCTATACGCACAAGTTTAGCTTTCGCACGGTTAGTGCAGAGCCGCAAGGCGTTGACCCATTTGGCGATGATGTGCCAAGTGCAGCACCTAGTGACTTCAGATAGTTTTTATACACAACACATTTAAAGCCCTCGAATTCGAGGGTTTATTTTTCAAAACTCAATTATTATGGAAAAGAAATTTTATAAGCTTATACCTGGATCAATATCTAGAATGTCTAAATTTAAAGCTGAATTAGAAAAAGCAGGACATCAAGTAATGGTGTATGAGTTCACATTATATTATCAATTGTATTGGTAAAATTAACAAACTAAGCCTAGTTAAAGTACTCTAATTTGAGTGTTTTAGCTAGGCTTTCTAAATTTATACTATGCAGGAAATTTGGAAAGATATTCAGGGATACAATGGCGTGTATCAGGTGTCGAACATGGGACGAGTAAGAAGTTTTAAAAGTCGTAGTGTAAGAATTTTAAAAGGTCACAAAAACCACAAAGGATACAGGAAAGTCGAACTATCTATAAGTGCTAATAGAAAACATTTTTTTGTGCATAGATTAGTTGGCTTTGCTTTTTGTGGTGGTTATAAAGAAGGGCTGCAAGTAGATCACATTAACGGCACAAAGACCGATAATAGGGCTATCAATTTAAGATGGGTAACGCATAGACAAAATCAAGAAGCTTACAGATCGAATAGAAGTGTGTATGGAATAGGTATTAGAAAAAGAGGGCAAAGATTTAGATCGGAGATTCAGATGAATAATACTAAATATTATATTGGCACATACGACACACCAGAACAAGCTCAACAAGCTAGAACCGATTTTAAAGCTAAACATAACATAAAGTAATCTAAGTAGCTCAATTCCTGCACTGGTTTTGAGTTATTTTTTTATTTATTTTGCTGTTTGCTTTAAAATACAAAGTATTTTGTTTATATTTACGTTAGCAAACATTGAAGTATTAATTTTTAAAACACATATTATGCTACAAGATAATTTTGTAAT
>JAKVCT010000257.1 GCA_022448995.1 Saprospiraceae bacterium | reverse complement strand
GTTCAGCAATTTCTTTTTTTTAACCAAAACGCAGAAATAATATGTTACAGCACTTACGCTACTCACTGTGCCTGATGGTTACTGTCTGCTTCTTAGCCAACACAGCCCAAGCACAATTTGTCAACTTTGAGACAACCTGGAAAGAGTTTTTGCAAAATACAAAAGCTTCTGACTTGAGTAATCTTACCAAACCGGCCAAAGATGACACAAAAAATTACCTAAAGTACTGCCTTATGTATGCAACCGATCGCTTCTGTGCAAATGAAGTGATTGAGGCTGAAAAGCTCATGACAGAGGTTCGCTCTATTGGTGCAACAAAGTACGATGAAATCCCTGATTTTGCAGCTCGTTTTACTGATCTTACCGCAAAAATCAAAGCCTATCACAAGACAGATGTACTTTGGAAACGTTTTTTGGAGAAACGTAATGTTGATCTAAGTGAGCTAAAGGAAAATGCAACTGCTACCAAAGTTTGTGAGAAAGGTACTTTGGCTAAGCATTTTCATATGACTTCTCATGCACATTATTGCGAAGGTAATCTTGATGAAGCTAAGAAGGTTTTTGAGAGTAGAACCCTCAAACTAGCTGAGAAAACTTCTCTAAAAATATCTGATGTAGAAGGATTAGAAGCAGAAGTAAAAATGATGAAACGCATCTTTCGTTTATTGGGTAAATTGGAACCAGCATGGAAAGAGTTTGTTTCTACAGACAAATCTCCTGGTTTCTCTGAGGATTTTCCCTTAATAGAATGCTACCCTATCCCATCTATCAAGGTTTACTTATTACGTGCAGGGGTTGATCCATGTAAAAACGGATCTGAGATGTTGGAAAAAATTAGAGAGTTGCAAGATATTAACTCTCATCCATTGAGTTCTGATATTGCAGATAAAATCAAATGGTTAGAAGATAAAGTAGGCTCTGCTGAGAAAGATTTAGCTAAGCTAAACAAGGCTTGGAAAGAGTTTACGCCCAAAGACAAGCTAGATCGTGCGATTGATTTCCCATTCAACTATCCTTGTCATAAGGATGCTCAAATGAAAGCATACATCATGGATGGTATGACTAATTTCTGTGAAATTGGCCCAGATCGTATGAAGGATATTGAGAAATTGCAAAAAGAATTTAATCCTGAGTTAGATGCATTGACTGCAAATAAGTTGAAGCGTTACAAAGACAGATTAGCAAACCAAGAAAAGAGATTAGCTGATTTGAACGCTGCTTGGAAAGAATTTGTACCTAGTGATCAGTTGAAAAATGGGGTAAACTTTGAATTTGAATACTGCGACAAAGCCGCTCAAATCAAAGCTTATGTAATGGATGGTACAGTAAACTTCTGTGAGAAAGGAGAAAAACGTATGGAAGATATTTCTGCTACACTTCAAAAATTTACTCCAGAATTAGATGCAACTACTAAAGAAAAGGTTGAAAACTTAAAAGCAAAAGTAGAAGAAGCGGCTAAGGATGTTGCTGATTTGAACAATGGTTGGAAGTTATTCATGACTACAGATAAAAATGTTGAGATTCCAAAAGAGGGTTATCCTCAACCAATTGCTGAGATTGGTGACCAAATGCGTTTGGTAGATTTCTACTGTGATAAAATTGCACAAACTAAGTCTTGGGTAATCAAAGGTCATTTAGATCCTTGTGCTGAAGGGGCAAATCACTTGAAGAAAATTGATGCACTTAAAAAGAAGCATAACTTATCTTACAATACAGAATTAGCTTGTCAAGTTAAGCGCCTACGTTCTAAGGTTTATCAGTGTCGTTACTGGAAATTGGTATTACAAGCAAGAAAAGAAACTCATGAAGAGCGTGAGCGTTTTGGACCTGCTTCTGCAAAAATCATGTATGGTGACTTGAATAGTGACAAACTACCTTGTGAGACTAAAGTATTGTATGAGCCATTAGGTAATATTGGTATCAAATATACGATTGAGACTTACTTGTGTGAGCGTATTAACTTAGCAAAAATGGGAGATCCTGAGTATTATAAGAAAATTGCTGCTTGGGTAGATACTGAGGTTTTACAGAAATACTGTGAAGCAAATATGCGTTGTAAGAAAGATTTCTTCATCTATTTGGAAGGTCACACCGATGGTAATCCTTTCTCTGGTAGAACTTACAAAGAATCTTTAGGAATTCCTTCAGGTACACCATTTACACACTTTGTAGATGGAGATACGTTGAGCAAAACGACTCGTAATATTACAACTAAGTTAGAGAATAATATGGAGTTGGGTATTGCACGTGCATGGACAGTGAAGCAACAATTAGACTTTATGGCTGTGCCAATTAAAGTTGGTGCTTATGAGCATCCATCTAAAGAGCGTGGTGGTGAATATCGTAAGATTTCTATCCAATTGAATATTACTAATTTGTTATTGGATTTCTACGAAAAACGCTTAGAAGAATTGATGAAAGAAGAAGGTTTGGGTGATCGTCCTCCAGGATGCTAACTAGCTTGAAAACTTAACTAAATTATAGATATAAAACCATGAAGGAATGATATTCTTTCATGGTTTTTTTGTAGCTTTCTGTATAGTAAAAATCAACGAATTATCAAATTAAATAGAAACTCATGAAACGAGATGCAGCCTTAGCTCTTCTAGCTGAACGCAAAATAGACAATAGTGCCAGTAGCTTTTTTATTCACCGAGATGATGCAGAGGTGATGAAAGCATTGGTAAAAGTAGGATTAGATCCTGAACAAACTTCGCTGAGAATGTCGAGAGAACATATCTTAGAAACAGCTTATACTAGTGGTGATTCTAAATTATTTAGCAACTTACTCAAGGCAGGTGCTTCTCCAAATATTCCATGCAGTTCCTCTACACACAAGGAACCTTTTCTTTTCACTGTGGCACATTCTTCACAGAAATCTCCAAGCCGTTTTCTGAAAGCGATGGTCAAATATGGAGTAGATTTGAATGTTATTCATCCTTCCTCTGGTTGGAGTATTCTGCATGTCTTTGTCACTTCTGAAAATAAGCTAAAACCATTAAAGTATTTGGTTGAAAATGGTGCATTAATTCATAATCCAAAGGTCAAAATCAAATCTTTTGTTGAGTTGGTGAAAGAAGAATATCAGAAACATGTTCAATACAATCGCCATTGGCTCTTGGATGAATATAAAGAGAAATTGGATTATGTCTTGGAACAAGCAGCCTTATAAATTTAAAAGCTCCATAAATTCTAGAATTTATGGAGCTTTTAATATCAAAAAGTCATCTATTTTTTATCCTAAAAACCGCTTTTTCAACTCCTTCAGTTGGTGCATATTAATCAAAACGACCAACAAACTACAAACCCAAACAATGATACCCAAAATAAACAACTGTCCACCATCGCCCATCACTTCAATTCCTAAAACAAATAAATGAGAAACCAATGCGCCTGTGATTACACCTAAAGAAATCAAGCCGCCCAAAGCAGAAAATCTAGGTAACAATAACAATACACCAGCTATCAACTCAGTCACACCACTTCCGATTCTTCCCCAAGGTTCCATACCTAAAGTGGAAAAGATATAGACACTTTCTGCAGCTCCTGAGAATTTAAAATATAAGGTTTGTAATAAGATAACGGCTGCTACAATTTGGCAAATCCACGAAATGATAATATTGGCTGGATTCATAACTTTTGAAATTTAGATAGTGATAGTCTATATAGATTAATCGTCTTTTTTAAAATAGCAATAGTCTGTGATATTTTGCACAGTCAACTAATTATTAGTTACGAAAAATCAAAAGTTATGGATTAGAAACAGCTTACTTATAAACTCATCTTTTCAGAAATTTTTCTAAATGAACTAAAACCTCCTCTCCTGCTTCATCAGGCACTAAATGCCCAACTTTTGGAAAACTCTGTGTCTCTACTTGATCAAAAATTTGTGCAAATCGCTGCATAAATTCCAATCGTATATAAGGATCTTCCTCACCCCACAAGAGCAAAGCAGGAATCTGCTTCAAATTTGCTCGCTTTTCCCATAAACTTTCAAACCAAGCTTGCTCATTCAGCAAGGCATTTCTAAAACCCAAAGTCCCCATTCGCTCACCTGCATTCCCAAAGGGTTTGCAATATTGTTTGTGAATAGTTGTGGATAATTTGCTAGAACTGCCCCAAGATTTTGGGATCAATATTTTGGCAGAAAAATTCAGATATTTATATAAAAATGGGACTAAAGGTGAGGCAATAATCTTACGCATCTTTTGAAATTTAGGATCATTTTCATTAGACCACATCCAAGTATTAAAAACCACTAACTGTCGGATTTCTTGTGGATATTTAAGTGCATAATTTAAGCCAATTGGTCCGCCAAAATCATGTACAATCAGTCTGAAGTTCTTTAGATGCAACGTCTTGATAAACAATTCTAAATTCTTAGCTTGTTGCTGAGCAGTATAGTTATAATCCTTAGGTTTATCTGACAAGCCAAAGCCCAAATGATCCAATGCTATACAACGATACTTGGTGGATAGTTTTTTAATCAATTTCCGATAAACAAAAGACCACAAAGGCGTTCCATGTACAAAGAGTAGAATATCTCCTTTACCTTCATCTAGATAATGAATTCGCTGTTCATTGATCCTCATGTAATGACTTTGAAATGGATATTCTTCTCTATCTAACCAGTTGGTAGCCCTATGTTTTACGCTAGTTGTATGCATAATAATATCTCTAATTTTGATAGTTATTAGAACAATACCGTTCTTGGTTTCTTGATACTTCAAAAGTAGAGTGAATCGCTAAAACTTCTCTTGATCTAGATCAAGTTCGTAAATAATCTGTTCTTAAGGCAGCATTTTTTTGCGCATTCTACTAAAGGTTTCAGGTTTCATACCTAAATAGGAGGCTAAATATTTCTGTGGAATCAACTGAAAGATATGAGGACTCTGCTTGAATAAACGTCGGTAACGATCCTCTGCAGTATAGGCTAATAATTCTAGTTGACGCTCCAAAACACCAACCAAAACTTGTTCCGCAATGATGCGTCCTAAGCGTTCTAGTGGTTTATACTGCTCATACAATGCTTGTAATTTGTGATGTGTAATTCGTAAAAACTTGCTATCACTCACTGCTTGCAAATAATACTTGGCGGGTTGTTGACTAATGAAAGATTCGGGAATTCCAGAAAAGCTAGGAAAGAAAGAAAATGCAATACAGACTTCTTGTCCCTTATATAAATGATACCCACGTTGAGCACCTTCTAGGACAAAGTACAAATAGTGTTCTATCTGTCCCTCTTTGGTCAAAAAATCGCCTTTAGAACAGGAATAATATTCAAAATCCTGAATAAAAAGCGCCCAAAGTTCTTCTGAGATTGGACTAATAGTTTGAATTACCTTTTTGAATTGGTTCTGATAAGTTTGTATATCCATAAAAATCACTGTTTATCAGATTTTCTGCAATTGGGTTTGTAGCCATAAGCGTTCGGTTAGAGGATTGGTCTTGGCTATTTCTTCTGCTAATTTACTAATCTTATCTTGCTCAGTATGCAGCACACCTCCCAAAAGTTCTACGAATCTAATGATATTTTTATAGTTAGTTTTGGCATAACTCACTATCTTTTTTCGTTCCAAATAACGTCTAAAACTTTGAAGATGCGCATCTAATAAATCAGTATAGGATTGTTCATAATAAATCTTCAATAGCAATAATTTAGTTGACATATTTAAAAAAACATCATCAAATTCTATTTGTGCCAAGAGTGTTTGACACTGATCATAATCTCCATTTTCATAATAATATCTAGACAAGGCATAAGCTTGATAGGTCTCTTGATAAGCTACTGGAATTTTGGAAGTATATGTTTGAATAAAACTCCATGTCCAATCCAATTCTTTGGCGCGCAGTGCTGCCGTAACGATATTCTTATAAGAAAAACGACTCAATTCTCCATTATCTAAAAGGATCGATTTATTGAGCCCATACTTCATTAGATCCAATAATTCTTGATTAAACTCCTGCACGCCTGAGTTAAATTGTTTAATACAAAAATTGACTGCGATCAAATAAATATTCTTGGTTTCGTTCAGGGTCAAAATATTGGGATAAGCTAAAAGTAATTGCTTCAACTGATCAAAGTTGGCGGTATTATTGGCATCTTGCATAGTTTGATATGCATAAAAATAAAGCTGCACTGCAGGAATATGAATCAAATGCTTACAGGTCTCCAAAATACTAGACAACATCGGAATTTCATAAGTTTTCTTATAGATCCGTTGATGGGTGAGTGCTGTACAGGCATGGCGTAAACTATCAATAACAAAAGCAATATGATGTTGATTTACTAACTTCTGCAAGTTGGTTTCTTCTACTCTAGTTCCAGAACTATTGACTTGAAAAATAATCTCCTCTAGCTGATATTGCTGATAATAATAAGCTCCATTCTGAGCAGATGACTTTTCTAAGGTTTTTTGAGTTTTCTGAATCTGTTGTTGACTCTTCTTCTTCAGATTGTGCTCGTACAAATAACGAATCAATACTTTTTCATTGATAAAATGATCTTTTTTCAATTCTAAAAATCGGACAAAATTTAAAATAGAGTTATAAGCAATATTAATTGTATGTCTTAGCCTCAAATCATCATAAGTTGTATTAGGATAAAGCAGTTCAAAGATATTCTCTTTTTGAACTGTTCTTTCTGTAATCTTTTTCTTTCCTAAAAGAAAAATAAGCAATTGTCTAGCTTCATCGTGTTGCAGAGCAATTGGTGAATTAATCCATTTTCGAAAAGCTTCTTTTTCTTTTCGATCCAAAACCGATAAAATTTGTACGAGTTTACTTTTATGCATTTTCTAAAATACAATAAGCTTTTATGTCCTACAATTTTCAGACAAATTGATTTTTTTATATTTTTTTGTACTGAGTAATCTATATTTGAATATAACAATAAGACTTCTACTATTTACCATAAATAGGGACTTTTGCTTCGCAGAGCACTTCGTGGTTCAGCATTAAAGTAATCCACTGACAATTAATCATTTACAATCCAAGTTTAAAAATAAATTAGTGTTTTACCTAAAAAATAAGTTGTATCAACCCAAAAAATAGAGCTCAGTTTCGCTAAAAACTTAGCAAAATCTACCCAACTGGGTCAATTGGACTATATGGGTTGTCAGCAACAAAGAAG
>JAKVCT010000256.1 GCA_022448995.1 Saprospiraceae bacterium | reverse complement strand
ATTTGTAACCAATACAACACGCTTGAAGCGAGGAATTGACGAAGGAATCGCTAATTCTATCTTAATCAAGGTGAACCAAATTGGTACGTTGACTGAAACAGTAAACGCCATCAATTTAGCGAAAACAAATAGCTATACTAATGTGATGAGTCACCGTTCTGGAGAGACTGAAGATACCACAATTGCTGATTTAGCAGTAGCTCTAAATACAGGACAAATCAAGACAGGTTCGGCTTCTCGTTCAGATCGTATTGCTAAGTATAATCAACTATTGAGAATAGAAGAAGAACTTGCAGAAGCAGCGTATTATCCTGGTCGTTCGATTCTAAAGTAAGCAAAGATCAAAAAATAACTTTACCTAGGAATTCGTATAGATCAAAAAAATTGTGTAAATTGTTCAACAATTGTTTTATCTTTGCGTATATGTAATAGAATTTATAAATACTTGATTATACAGTTCCTACAGGAAAATTATAAGGATTATTCTACTTACTAATCATTTTTATTAGTAGGTATATATAATAAAAGAATTTAATATTTTTGGAAGGTTTTTAAGGCTACACAAAGTTTGGCGTCGAGTAGATGCCGAACTTTTTTTTGTCAAAAAACAAAGAAATTTCGTTTAAATTCGTGTAAAACAGTAAAAACAATGAAAGATCGCTTCGTATTTTATTCAAAATCTGCTGATAAAGCGCCAGGAAAAGGGAGTAATGAGCAAGTAGAGGATGCAACTGCCTACACAAAATTAGCGTCAATTAAAGATTGGCGTAGAATTTTGGGGAATTTCTATGAGTGTAATTTTATATACGAAGGTAGAACGTATCGAACAGTAGAGCATGCTTTGCAAGCAAAAAAGTTTGAACCAATTGATAAGCAATTATTTGAATCTTTTGCTTTAGAATCCAATTCTGAATTATCAAAATCGGATGGTTTGGCTGCGCGCAGAATGCGCAAAACGATTCGTTTGAATCCTCAGCAATTACAAAAATGGGATCAATCTAAGATTGGACATGTAGCTAATATGCATCGAGCAAAATTTTCGCAATGCCCAAAGGCAAAGCAAGTTTTATTGGCAACTGGAGAAGCTGAGCTGTGGCATTATTTGTCTAGACAGCCAAAGGGGAAGAACTTACAACATTGGGACACCTTGGAAGAAGTCCGCAGTAAATTACGTTTGACAAAATAATTCAAATATTTCCCCAAATTTTTAGTAACTTATTCTTTCAAAAATCTTTTAAAACCCTAGACCCAAAACATGATGAAAGATTACACCAATCAATGGAATGCTATTGACGATTTACTCAAAGAACAAGACACTAAAACAGCCCTAGAAAAGACAAAAGAATTACGTAAAGAAATCCAGGAGCATCCTCAACACCCACTTTATGCAGCCCAGTTGACCAAAGCTCTAATTTTTATCAATAGTCTAGAGGCTTCACTAACGGATCATCAGCTTTCTAATTCGATTAAAAGTTATGAAAAAGAACTACTAGAAGAAAATCTTGTTCTAAAACCAGTTCTAGAGAGTGTCACAGCAAGCAGCTACCTAGATTATCTGCGAGCGAATAGGTATAAAATGAGCTTGCAGACTTCAAGCGTTAGATCGGAAAAGAAGATAGAAGATTTAGAGTCTTGGAGTTCTACAGAAATTAGAAATCGTAGTATTGAGTTAGTGATGTCTTCTATACAGAATGAGGAATATAAAAAATATCCACTAGCCTCTATTCAACCTCTACTCAATGAACCCATCTATGCAGAAGGGCTTATACCCACTGTTTATGATTTACTCTTGCATCGTGCATTGAAAATAGTATCAGATTTCCAACAATTATATAAGTATTTACCTACACTCTTTAAGATCAAAAATGAAATTATTTTTGCCGATTCTATTAGCTTTTGTCAAAGTAATTTTATCGATTCTGCACAGGCAGGAAGTGATTTTAAATTCAAAATCTTCCAGCTTTTTCAAGCTTGGGAAAAAGCTCATTTAGAGGACAAAGATCCTAAGGTACTGGTTTTTATTCAGTTATTACGATTAGAATATGTTTTGGAAAATGTAACTATCCATAATAAGACAAGACTTTATTATGACCGTTTAGCCCAGCTATCAGAATCCTGTGTTGGCAGTGAGATACATACAGAAGTTTTACACCGTTTGGCTAAACGATCTTATCAGATTGGCGAGGGGTATCACTTTAGAAATGAAGCTAGTCATACACATCGTTGGAAATTCAAGGAAGCTTATGATCTTTGTGCAGATGCTATCCAAAATTTTCCCAGCTCTTTTGGAGCTAAAAATTGTAAAGCCTTACAAAGCAAGATCTTATCCAAATCACTTTCTGTAGAACTAGAAAGAATTAATGCAGTCAATCAGCCAATTTTAGCTTATTTAGAATACCAGAATGTATCGACGATCTACTGTAAAATTATTCGTCTATCTCCCAAACAACTCAATATATTTAAGGATAAAAACGAAGAAAAATGTTGTGAATACATTAATGTTTTTAGAGCGTTAGAATCTTGGTCGGTAAATTTACCCAACGAGGGAGATTATCACAGACATAGTGTTGAGATAGCACTTCCTGCCTTAGAGCGGAGTAGTAGTTATGTACTCTTAGTCTCAGAAAATGCTGAGTTTAGTTATACACGGAATGCGGTTGCTTACAGTATTTTCTATGTTTCTGATATTGCATTTGTGCACCGAAAGGAAGAAGAAAGTGAGCATTTTATATTTACGAATAGAACAACGGGAAAGCCCTTAGAAGGATTGAAAATGGTGTTATACCAAGAAGAGCTTAGTTGGATTGCAAAAAAATATAAGGATAAAAAGGTTGGAACCTTCTACACTGATAAAGATGGATTTATATCTACCGCTAAACACAGCAAATCAAGTAGTTTTAAGAACTTTAGGGTAGAATTGTATTATAAAAAGGATACACTATATCTGAATGACAAGTATTTTAACCAGGGAAAAAGACAGTATCCTCGTTATTATACAGCACATTTTTTCTTAGATCGATCTATTTATCGTCCTAATCAAACACTGTATTTTAAGATAATACTAATTAGCCGATCTGGTAGGGCTCAGCAAGTCCAGATTGTTCCTAATCAAGAGGTTGAGGTTGTTTTTTATAATAGAAATCATCAAAAAGTAGAGTCTGTAAAGCTGATTACGAATGAGTTTGGTTCTATACAGGGAACGTTTATAACACCCAACCAAATCAACGGAAGGATGTATTTGACAGTAGATCTAACAAATGATCGACACTATTTTAGGGTAGAAGAATACAAACGACCTAAGTTTGAAACAAAGTTCAAGCCTGTAGAAGAAGCTTATAGACTAGGAGACAAAGTAGTGGTCAAAGGTTGGGCAAAGGCTTATGCTGGAGATGCAGTAGATGAGGCTAAGGTAACATACAGAGTATATCGCCAAGCTCGTTATCCATATTGGCAATATTGGAATAGAGGTCGGTACACTGCCGTACCTTCTAGCAATCAGGAGGAAATTAAACATGGAGTAACTATAACTAACAAAGAGGGGGAATTTGAGCTGAGATTCGAAGCAAAGGCTGATCTGTTGATTCCTGCCAGCCATCAACCAGAATTCATCTACAAGGTGCAAGCTACGGTCACCGATAATACAGGTGAGACCCACAGCACAAGTACCATAGTTCGGGTAGGATATATTGCACTTTCTATTCAAGTGCCTATCAAGGATCAGCTAGAGATTAGTACAGCACAGAAAATAGAGATTATTAGTAAAAATCTGAATGGAGAATACACTGCTTCTAAAGGGACAATTCGGATTCAGCGGCTAATTACTCCTGAGGTAGTTTATAAGAAACGTTATTGGCAAAAGCCAGATTATTATAAGATGAATAGGGAGGAGTTTCTACAAAAATTTCCGAATTATGCTTATCAAAATGAAGACGAATTTCAAAATTGGAATTTAGATAAAAATACTCAGTTAGAATTTGAGTTTAATACGGAAGAGCAAGCTTACTTTATGTTGGAGAACTTACCACAAGGTAGATATTTATTTCAACTAAAAACTAAAGATAAGTATGATGTACCTATTGAACTTAATCAGTACTTTATCATCCACAATAATCAAGTTAACTCTAGTCCATTAAATGATGCGTTATTTCTAAGTCAAAATTATCTTCGGGGAGAACCAAGAGAAGTTGTACAGTTGATGGTGGGTACTTGGGAGAAAATAGGAGCTATCTTGTTTGAACTTGAGCACCTAGGGGTAATTAAAGAGCGGCGTTGGATTTATACAAAGGATAAGGGCATTATACCGATTGCGATCAAAGAAGCCTATCGAGGACACTGTTATTTTCATGTGACTATGATTAAAGACGGACGTCATTATATCAAAGAGGGAACCATTGCTGTAGATTGGTCAAATAAGATATTGAAAATTGAAAAACAAGTATTTAGAAGTACCTTATATCCAGGACAAGAGGAGAAATGGCAGTTCAAAATTTTAGCTACTAATAATGATTTGGTTCGAGCAGAATTACTAGTGAGCATGTATGACGCTTCTTTGGATACATTTGCTAAAAACCACTGGGATTTTTATCCTTTTGTTTATTCAATTCGGGAATTAGCCTTGAGTGGAAATAATAATTTTACCAAAAGAGTATCTTCTTTACTGACAGAGAACTGGTATAAGATCTTGAGCGAAGAGACTAGAATATTGCCTGAGTTAGCCAATAAGTTGATCAGTGCAGCGCTCTTCGTAAATGCATACAAATATGCAAAATATATGGATAAGAGTCAAGCACCTCCAGCTAGAAGCAAGGGGCGTGGCTTGATAGCTAAATTTAGAAAGCGTGTGGCTAGAAGCGCTCCCAAAATGATGGGTAGGGCAGAGTTGGAAGTAAGAGGAAAACAGGAGTCTATTGATAGTCTGCTCAGTAGTGCTATGTCAGCTCTAGATGGAGATGTAGCAGATTCTTATGGTGAAATGGTGGAAGTAGAAGCAGTAGCTGCAGCACCTAGCATAGAAAGAGAAGTTGCTAAAGCAGATGCCTCAGATGCTTTGCAAGAAATGGATTTTTCTGACATTCAGTTGCGTACAAATTTGGATGAAACTGTTTTCTTTTTTCCTGATTTAATGACGGATGAAGAAGGTAATGTTTTGATCGAATTTACGATGAATGAAGCCTTGACGCGTTGGAATTTTAGAGGTTTGGCACATACCCAAGATTTAGAAATTGGGAGTTTCCAATATGAAGTAGTGACCCAAAAAGATTTGATGATTAAACCAAATCCGCCACGTTTTTTGAGAGAAGGTGATGAGGTTTATTTTACGGCTAAGGTTTCTAATTTATTAGAAGAATCTATCCATGGTGGAGCTACTTTACAGATTCTAGATGCTGCTACCAATCAACCTTTAGATAAAGTTTTTGGCTTGGAAAAAGCGGTACAAGCTTTCAAGCTTGAGGGCAAACGTTCGGTAGGTTTAGCTTGGCGCTTACAGGTGCCTCAAGATTTTACTCAGCCGATTACTTATCGAGTAATGGCAAAAGCAGGTGATTTTTCAGATGGGGAAGAGGCACAACTTCCCGTTTTGACCAACAGAATGATGCTCACAGCTACGCTGCCTTTACCAATTCAAGGCAAAGAACGCAAGAAATTTGAGTTCAATTATTTCAAAGAAACGCAAACTTCTCCAAGCTTGTCTCATCACCGAATGGTTTTGGAATTTACTCAAAATCCTACTTGGTATGCGATACAAGCTTTGCCTTACCTGATGGAATATCCTTATGAGTGTACAGAGCAATTATTTTCTAGATTTTACGCCAATAGCATTGCGAGTCATATCATGAATAGTACGCCCAAAATAAAGAAGGTGTTTGAAGAGTGGCGCAATACAGAAAGTGATGCTATAGAGAGTAATTTATATAAAAATCAAGACCTCAAAACAGCATTGCTAGAAGAAACGCCTTGGGTTTTGGAAGCACAGCGCGAAAGCGAACAGAAAAAACGCATTTCCCTATTATTTGATCTCGAACTGATGGCATCTGAGATGGATCGGGTGCGTACTATTCTAAAAAAACGTCAATTGAATAACGGTGGTTTTTCTTGGTTCAAAGGAGGTGGTGCAAGTTGGTTTATTACACAGTATTTGGTGCAAGGTTTTGGGCACTTGAGGCGTTTGGGTGTAATAGATTTGACTAAGGATAGTGTTTTAGAAGAGATCATTAAAAGAGCACTTAACTTTATTGATAAACAAATAACTAATCAATACAAAGACCTTCTAAACAATGCCAAAAGGGTAGAGGCTGATAAAAAAGATGAGCGAACAGGAGCAGAGTATCTAGCTGCTGATCATCTAACTAGTACAATTATTCATTATATCTATGCGCGATCTTTCTTTCTAGATTATCCAATCAAGGATAAGAAATTGCTAGAAGCCATCGACTTTTATGCTTTACAATCCAATGATTATTGGACAGAACATGGAAGGTATCAGCAAGGCTTATTAGCCTTAGGTTGGCACAGAATGAATGCAGGAGCTATTGCAACAGATCATCCTTTTCAGACAGAAAAGATCATTAGAGCTTTACGCGAAAATGCTTTGTATGCTGATGAATTGGGCATGTATTGGAATCATCCAAGAGGGTATTTTTGGTATCAAGCACCAATCGAGACACAAGCCTTGATGGTAGAGGTCTTTGAAGTCGTTGCCCAGGATCGAAAATCTGCGAATTTGATTCGTACTTGGCTGCTAAAACATAAGCAAACAAATCGCTGGTCAACTACCAAATCTACTGTAGCTGCTTGTTATGCTTTATTGATGGGCGAACATAGTTGGATTGAACAAGATCAAGATATTGATATCCAGATTGGCGGTAAATTATTGGATCAGAGCAATATTGAGAAGGAAGCAGGAACAGGTTATTTTAAAACGGTATTTGAAGCTGAGAAGATTGATGATTCTTATGCAGCAATTGAACTGAATAATCCAAATGAAGTGCCTGCTTGGGGGGCGCTATACTGGCAATATTTTGAGCAAATGGATAAGGTGACTCATTTTGAAGAAACACCTTTGAGACTTTCTAAGGAATTGTTCAAGGAAGTGAATACTGATGAAGGTCCTGTACTAAAATCGCTTGTTGAAC
>JAKVCT010000255.1 GCA_022448995.1 Saprospiraceae bacterium | reverse complement strand
TACACCTCTGAATACTCAGGTATTCTGACAATCATTAAGCAATTATTGAAAAAGCAACAAACTGGTGCTTACTCATTCATATCAATTAATTCTAAAATTAAAACATCACTATACAAAACGAGCAATTTATGGAAATCAAGAGGTTATTTGACATACCCTATTATCAAAAAGAAAAATATGGTGGATTAGCTCATTCTATTGGTGGCAAACACATGAGCAATCGAGTAGATAAATTTAGCACAGATGAATTTATCGAATTAGCCAACAAAGTAAGTCTAGGTCTTTGGCAAATAGGGCTAAAACCAGGTGATAAAATTGCACTAATTTCATACAACAACCGTCCTGAATGGAATATTATGGATATTGGTATGCAGCAAATTGGTGTTGTTAATGTTCCTGTCTATCCTACTATTAGCCCATCTGATTATGTATATATTTTTAATGATGCTTCTATCAAATACTGCTTTGTTGGTCATGGCGATTTGTTAGATAAGGTACGTAAAGCACAAAAAGATGTACCTAGCTTGACCAAAATATTTACTTTTGACGAAGCAGATGCAAAAGGACAAGTCGATGCTAATGGAGAAGCTGTAGAACACTGGGAAACCATCTTCTCTACGGGAGATCTTAGTCCAATTGAGGAACAAAAAGCAAAAATTAAACCTGAGGATTTAGCTACACTGATTTATACCTCGGGGACTACTGGAAAACCTAAAGGTGTAATGTTGACACATAGTAATGTTACCAGTAATGTTAATGATGTCTTACCCTTAATCCCCTTAGGTTCAGCTACAATGGCGCTGAGTTTCTTACCTTTATGTCATGTCTTTGAGCGTACTGTTACTTACTCTTATATGGCAAAAGGAGTCAGTATTATGTATGCACAAAGCATTGATACTTTGGGAGAAAACTTAAAAGAGTTCAAGCCTCACTTCTTTACAACAGTACCGCGTTTGTTAGAAAAGGTTTATGAGAAAATTGCCTCTAATGCTAATTCCAAATGGTTATCTAGAACCTTGTTCAACATGGCCAATTCAGCTGCAGAGGGATACACCTACGATAATACACCAAGTGGCCTGAAATGGATGGTTGCACAATTAGTATTCAAGAAAATTCGAGCAGCTCTAGGTGGTAATGTAGTAGGAATTGTAACTGGTGCGGCAGCTTGCCCAGCCAAGATGGCTCGTTTCTTCTCTGCTGCAGGTATTGCTATTCGAGAAGGTTATGGATTGACAGAAACAGCTCCTGCTATTTCTATCAATCAGTTTGAACCAAACATGGCTATGCTGGGTACTGTAGGTCCTATCCTACCTAGTGTAGACGTAAAAATAGAGCTGAATGAAACTGCCTATGGACCTGGTGCAGGAGAAATCTTGGTCAAAGGGCCTAATGTAATGCAAGGATATTATAACAAACCAGACAAAACAGCTGAAGTATTCAATGAGGATGGTTGGTTCTTGACTGGTGATGTAGGAAAAATTATTACTAAAAATGTAAATGGTAAGAAGGTAGAGTTCTTAAAGATTACTGATCGTAAGAAAGAACTGATGAAAACTTCTGGTGGTAAATATGTTGCGCCTACTCCAATCGAAAATAGATTCAAAGAAGAATTCTTGATTGAGCAGCTAATGGTCGTTGGTGAAGGTAAGAAATTTGTATCTGCTCTAATTGTACCTTCTTTTGATATGTTGAAATCTTGGTGTGCTGACAATGGGGTAAACTTTGGATCTGAAAAAGAAGTTGTTGATAACCCTAAGGTAATTGCACATTACCAAACTTTGATTGACGGAATTAACCCTGAACTTAGTAAGATTGATAAAATCAAGAAGTTTAAGTTAGTTCCTGATGTTTGGAGTGTAGAAACAGGAGAATTAACACCTACTATGAAACTGAAACGTAGAGTCGTTTTAGCTAACTATAAAGCTGAAATTGACAATCTCTATAATGTCTAATATGTGTATATTAAGTAGTGTGTAATCTAATTTTTTAGATGTTCTTTGATGGAGAGTTAGTTTCACTGAGCCCTTCAGGGTTAATGCAGTTAAAATAAAAAATCAACGAACTATCAATCAATAAATACACTAATTTTAAACATGTTCTAAAGCGAAGAACTTATTCAGTAGTTCTTCGCTTTTTTCATAAATCTAATTTTAATCATGATCAAATATCTTTGTGCAGGTATTTTACTCTATTTTATTGTATTTCAGCAGACCGCTTGTAGCAAACGGAATTTTCCTCAAAATTATGATCTTAGTTTTTTGGAAGGGAAATGGATTCGGGTGGGAAGCTCCAAGGTAGAATATGATAGTATGGTGCTGGAGATTGAGGGGGGAACTGCTCGGATACTAGAGATGCCATATGGTGCTGGAGATGACTTTCAGGTAGGTGACCTCAAATGGCAAAATATAACAGCAATTGGAAATGAATATTTTGATTTTTTAATGAATGATTTATCTGGCTTAGGAACAGAAGAAGAAGCTTGGATTCGAGTACTCGAAGATGCTAGTTCTACTGGAGGACAATCTCGTATTTTTGTTATCCATAGAGTGTACGAGGAGGATGCGGGAAGCGACCAATGGTGGGTAAAGCTTGAGTAAAGTTATTATCTAAATATTTGATAGTTCAATCAAGTCTACATATTAAAAAGAAAATTAGAGCGCCAAAAACCTCCTCCTAGCCTAGCCTATTTCTATAATCAGAACTTTCATTTTTATTCAGCATAATGAGTATAATCTACTATGTTGAGTAAAAATGATTTTTTTTTTGTAAAAAATTGAACCTAAGCCACTCTCTAGGGTATAAAACAATGAATTTACAACTTAGTGAATTACTATCTAGATTATAATTCTATAAGACAATTAAATTTTACTTACTATCCGTGAAGGGTATTTTCGTTTACCTTAGTTAGTAGACTGTTTATATCTCTGTAAAAATCTACAGATGATTAGGTTACTTATCCCACAAATAGAAGTATAATTTTTTAATTACTTAAACTTAATATCCTAATACATTATCATGAACAACATATATATACATCTGCTTCTTATCCTAACAACTTTGGGAACACCTCTGTTTGTGTTTGCAGAAGACAGCCCCAATAATGTTCCTCAAAAGATTTATAATATCACTCGTCAGAATTTTGATTTAGATTATTATATCAATCAATCAGAACTTTGGAAACAACGTCTACATTCCTCCCAAAAAGATGCAGATGCTTGGTTAAATTATTATACCGCTAATAAAATGATCCAACTAAAGGGTGGTCCAATAGCACAAACAGACCTGGATCAAATTGCAAAAGAAGTACAAACAACTATTCCTAATAGTTTTGAAGCGCTTTATATTCAATATTGGAATGCACCAAATAATAGAAAGAAAATCACTGATTTAGAAAAAGCATATCAACTTCGTCCAGATCGTTATGAAACTTATCCTGAGTTTATAATACACCACGAAAAAAGTAGAAAATTTAATAAAATTAAAGAGTTTTGCAATAAATGGATTGCAAGTGGAGAATACTCTTCGGGTATATTAAA
The DNA here is from genome assembly GCA_022448995.1 of Saprospiraceae bacterium. Classification (GTDB taxonomy): domain Bacteria; phylum Bacteroidota; class Bacteroidia; order Chitinophagales; family Saprospiraceae; genus JAKVCT01. Next base: position 3,625 of record JAKVCT010000255.1, on the reverse strand, counting down.
CTGGAACTATAATGTACTTATGTCTCTAGACAAAAATGCCATTTTACTTACGTTTGGAGATAATGACACACACCCTATTTGGTTGTTACAATATACACGAAACATACGAAAAGATATCAATATCTTAAATGTAAATATGATTTTGGATAAAGAATATCAAAATACTATTTTTTCGGAACTTAATATTGCAGAATATGCCTTTAGCCAAAGTGATTTTCTAACAGAACAAGAGTATCAACGTGCACTAATTGACCATATTTTGATACAAAGAAAAGAACACAGTGTGTATTTTGGAGTAGGTGCACCACAACAATTGATACAACCTTATGAATCCAACCTCTATCTCACTGGATTGAGCTTTAAATACAGTAAAAAAGATATAGATAATATAGCGATCCTAAAAACTAACTATGAACATTTATTCATGACGGATTATCTCCGAGTTAATTTATATCATGATATTAGTCAAAGTATTGTTGATTTGTACAATTTGAATTATTTACCCTCTTTCTTGATCTTGAGAAAACACTATGAAAGTGCAAATAATAATCAGAGTCTGGAACAAATAGAAAAGCTGATTATTCAAGTAGCTGATGCAGGTGGAAAAGGAAAGGCAATTCGTCAGTATTTGGGTAAATCGGAAGAGGATGCTCCATTATTTGAAACAAGTGTACAAATCTCACATCGAGATATTGAGTCGATGTTTACAAAAGCATCCATAACCGTAGGAGGAAATCAAGATATATATCCTGCTATCACAGAAACTAGCATGGAACAATACGAATTATTTCTTACTGATCTACTCAAACAAAAACAATATGATAAAATAAATATTTGTCAGATTCATCCAACAGACTGGAAAAGCTACCTACCTGGTAATCTAAAAAAACTATCTGATAAAGAGCTGTTTAATTATGGTAATCCTGAAAATAAAGAATCTCCAGTACAAAATATTAGCTATGAAGGAGCCAATCTGTACTGTCAATGGCTAACTCAGGTGTACAATAATATGGATAATCGCAAAAAAAGATTCAAGAAAGTACTCTTCCGGTTACCAACAGAAGAAGAATGGTTGGCAGCTACCCAAAACTCAGATGCTCCAGTAGATGCACCTTACTCTTGGTTTATTTATGAAGAGAATAAGGAGAAACGTTATAAGAGTCCAACAAATGGAAGAGGATGTTATCTAGCTAATTTTAATGTAAGTACAGAACCCTGTAATTGTCCTGAAGATGAGAAAGGATTTGCCAACGATGGTTTATTCTTTTCGGGAAGGGTAGATTCTTATTTTCCAAACGATTTAGGCCTATACAATACTATTGGTAATGTTGCAGAAATGCTAGCAGAAGAGGGTAAAGCAAAGGGAGGAAGTTGGTACCATAAGCCTAAAGAGTCTACTCGACAAGCAACCAATACGTATGCGAAGCCACAGCCTTACATTGGATTCAGAGTCTTCATGGAAGTCCTTGAAGAATAAAACTGATCTACGCGAAAGCTCTAGTAATAGTTTGTTGATTTGTTCGTAAAAATCAACAAACTATTACTAAAAATAAACTTGATCAAAGAGATACGTTCTACGATTACTTATACGAATTTAGCCTTAATTCCTATGTTTTTTAGAAAGAAATATCATCAAAAGACGGATGAACAGTTGGTACAAGCACTCGTTGGAGGTCAGCAAGCGGCCTTCAATGAGTTGTACCAAAGGTATTATGCGCGTATGAAAGGCTATTTCAAACAAATGTTAGGGCAGCATGGACGAGCAGAAGATTACGCACAAGATTTATTTTTAAAAGTAATTGAAAAAGCACATTATTTTAATCCTAAATATCGCTTTTCTACCTGGATTTATACCATTGCCTCTAATATGTGTAAGAATAGCTACCGTAGCAAAAAAAATAAAAAAATTGATTATGTAGAAGAACTTGAAACCCTAGATAAAGTAGGTAGAAATATCCCTAATCGTTTAGACAAGATACAATTTAATATACATTTGGAGGAAGCACTCTTGGAGCTAAAACCACAACACCGAGAATGTTTTATCTTACGTTATAAGGAAGAACTAAGTATCAAAGAAATTGCTTCCATTATGGATATTCCAGATGGAACCGTCAAATCCAGATTATACTATGTACTAAGACGATTAGCTAAGCAATTGAAGATCTATAAGAACATCCTTCATGATAATCCATGACTTTTGGATGCTTTAATAAAGCTTATTCAATAGGTAAAATACCCAAAATATTAATTATTCTTTTTTTATAAAACATTTACAGACTGTTGACTTTAATCACCTAGATTTGAATTCAAGATTATGATCGATTATCAACATTTAGAATATTTACTAGAGCGTTTTTCTTTTGAGGAGTTAGATGCTGACCAACAAAATTGGGTCTTACAAGAACTATCTGCTTCTGAGTACCAACAGTTGCGAGATACTCTTTTGCATTCACAAGGCTATTTCGAGCTACAATCCTCAACAGAAAGTACTCCTCCTCAGCCTCCGCAACAATTGCAGGAAGCTTTCAAAAATCGTTATGGAAAGCAAGACACTTTTTGGAAACAGATCTTAATGTATAAGATTCCTAGCTACCAAGTGGCAGCTTTACTCACTGCCGTAATTGCTCTAGTTTGGTTCTTTGGAAGAACAACTCAAACCCAAACGGAACGCATCATTGTGAGCGTACCTCAGGTCCAATACAAAACTAAGGTCCTTACTCAAATCGACACTATTTATCAAGAGCGCATTGTTTATAAAACAATAAAAGTACCTCAAGCTCCACTACCTAATATTAAAGTAGATACGGCAAAAAATCTGCAGCAAACACCTCCTATTTTTGCCAATTCTAGCACAAAAAAAGATACACTAAAAATACTTAAACTGCAGGAGATAGATCCTATTTTTGCAAAAACTCAATTTGCATTGGATAAACCAAAAGGATCTAAACTTAGTGCACATGAAGACTTAATGGATTTTGTTGTGAAATTGGATTAGCCTTTTCGAGGAGAACTCTGCTTAGGTTAATAATATGAATTAGTCCTAGATATGAAATTGTCTATGTTAGTGACTAATTCGTTTAGCAAAAACAAGGTAAAATAGTAGCCTTCTGTAGAGAATACAGAAGGCTTTTTGATTATGATTCCTTTATAAATGTATTTCGTAGAGCCTTTCACAAGGTTAGTTTGGCAGCAGCTAAGCTAATATCCCTACTTAATACGCTGTAACATAAATTTTATGAGCTAAGTAAGTAGATGGACAAAAGTAATTTATAGTTAACCCCGAAGGGCTCTACGAAGTAAATTTCTTTTAGAGTTTTGATAAATCACGTAAAAAATGTCCTGTCAAACGTAATAATCAAGACTCAGTTTCGCTAAAAACTTAGCAAAATCTACCCAACTGGGCCAAATGGACTATATGGGTTGTCAGCAACAAAGAAGGACGAACATTGACGTTCCGTAGGATCTTCTTCAATGTCCGAACACTGTAAAGTATTCAGGATGAACAAACTAGAATCATGTAAGCCTGTAGCAAAAGTACAAGCTGTATAAATTAAAGTGAGTTAGAAGAAGGAGTCAATGAGGAAAATTCTTTGTCTGACGTTCTATTGAGTCCTAGATCTTTTGG
>JAKVCT010000254.1 GCA_022448995.1 Saprospiraceae bacterium | reverse complement strand
CAAAACTCCCAGTTATCGCGCCATAAGTTCCTGCTGTAGCAGCTATGGTATTTCCTGCATCCATCAATGAAGAAGCTGCCAAAACATCAACAGTTGTACTTCCTATACTTGGAGCAGCATGATTTGCTGTACTCGTTATAGTAATTTCAGCAACCGTTGGCGAAAGCCAACTGCCCGTATAATTTGCACCTAAATTCTCAGAAAAAGCAAAAATAGCGTCTATTTCTGCTTTGGTATTAATTGCTGCTTGGTTCGTAGCCAGGTCAAAAGTCAGCGTAAACACATCACCCAAGCTATAAATTCCATCCAAATTGTCAGGATCGCTTGCGACAATGGTCTGCAAAACTGGCGCTTGAGATTGAGCCTTTAGAACAAATAAACAACAACACATAATTAAGCTATAAAATCGTATGTTGATCATCAATTATGCTTATTTTTAGCGTACACCACGACCACCATAAGTATAATTCCGTCGCCCATCAGCAGAATTCACTGATGTTCTATCGGATAAGCGTAGATAACCAAAAGTATTTGTAGCCCCCCCTCCTCTAAAAGCTCTTCCACTTACAGAAGTTGAAGAGCTAAGGCTAGATTGCTGATTAGGCCAAGAAGTAACATTCGCAAAACCAACAGAAGGTGACAGAGATAGCTCTCCATCGCCCAAAGCTCCAGTAAATCCAGAGCCAGCAGTATTGCGAGTAGTGATAGTTTGTTCCCAAAGGTTTCCGCTCATTTCCATAACTCCATAGTAAGTTGCCCCAGCTTCCAAGCGAGTAGTTGCCACTTTGGCTGCAAATCCACAACGCAAAGGCCCTAAAACAGTATTATTGTTATAATTAGCTAAACCACTTCCTGGAGTAACTACGTTACTTACTGATTCTGTTGCAGTTCCATCATTAGTTATTGTATTAGCATCTGTAATAGTATTAGTTCCCCAAGCATAGCCACCTGCTACTACAGGAGCTGGACCTCTACATATTTTTTCGTATTCTAACTCTGTCATTGGACGTAGTGCTGACCAATCTAAATATGCCAGCAAATCTCCCCAAGCTAGGTAATTCTTTGCTCGATGTGGAGCACTAGCAACGGCTACTGGCCAGCTTCCCGTTACAGAGTGTCGAGCTGCAGTACTTGCAAAATGACGAACTGCACCTTGATCAGAATTTAGGCTATTGGTAAAGTCGACATATTGCCCTTGTGAGATTTCATACTTCATGCAATAAACCTCTGCGAAACCCTTTGGATAATTTGCAGGTAAGTTTACTGGACGGTAACTGGAACTTGAAGTATAAAGATAACCAGCCGATGTTCCTGCACTTAGAGCACCTTCAGAGGTAATGGTTAAAGGATTGGAGGTGTTTCCATTTTTGAAACTTCCTGTGGAGGCATTGCCATCTCCTAGGTCAAAGGAACCTTCTGGAATATTCACCATTTCAATTCCAAAAATCTTAAAATCGTATTCGCCTGGCACTAAATCAACCATTCGTAAAGCTACAGAGACATTGGTTATGTTTCCAACTCCATCTGTACTTCTTCGTAAAAAAACACCCTTTGCATTGGTTCCGACATCTTTACCATCTATATAAACTTCCAAAGGTGAAGCGATGGTGTGATGTGTAACGTTGGTACTCAAGTCTACATGACTCCATTGACCAGATGCACAATCTCGCTTCTTGATAAAAAGCCAGACTGCATCATGATTATTAGGCGCGACACTGACGCGCCAACTATTTTCCCAACTGATGGAAAATACAATTGTGGAATCATTAGACAAACTGATGTTGGCTATTTGCACATTGTTAGCAAATAGCTGCATGCCCCACACGAGCATGCAGGTAATAAGTATAGTTTTTTTCATTAGGGATAAGGAATCTATATATTAAACATTTTTCACATAAATATTCTGTAACACAAGTAGTTGAATATTTGTATAGAGTATTAAGTAGCACAATATACATTTTTTTTATCTTTTAATTGTTTTATTACATACAATTGTTCATAAGTAGATTCATAAATATCCTATGTAATCCAAGTTAATGGATTGCACCTAGGTCTAATTCGTGTTTGAGAATCTACAAAGGAAAGTCTCTAAGATAAAAACCCACCACACCAGCTCCCTTACTAACTGACTATCAATAATATAAAAAACTAATACGATAATAAAATACTACAAATTGATTATCCACTACTTAGGTTTAGTAAAACTAAAGATATACAGACTATTGAAATTTAGGACAAATATTATAATAAAAGGTATCTACCAACTCATAATAACGTTCATCTTTATCCCTATACTTCGCTTCTATATAAATCGTATCTAAGGAACTCGTTCCATACTTTGGAACCTTCTTGACAAATCGCCCCATATCATAAGTTTTTAAAGTATCTCCATTCCATTTTATGACTACACCTTCTTTTGAATAATCGATAAACCTAAACGAATTCTCAGCCATTGGGTAATATTTAATTTGGAAAGCTTGTCCTTTTTGTGGATTGAGCGGCTTTTGTTGTCCAACAGTCCAAATAAATCCATAATCGTCATCATAAATAGGATCTCTAAGATTATAACCTTCAATTATCGTTTGGAAATAAACTAGTCTCAGTGTTTGACGACTAATCTGTATCGTTTCTAACAACAGTTGCATTTCTATTACACTTAGCTCATTGATTTCGGATTGTTCTAATGTAAATAAGGTACTGTAGGATGACATAAAACTTTTATCTTCCAAAACATATGAATGGAGATATTTCCCAAAACTACTTAAAAATGTAGATCTGATTAGAGCTTGTTCTTGCTTCAAGTTTTGCCATAAATCTGACCATTCTTTTATAGTGATAAAATCCTGTTTTGCTGCTAGATTGTATGCTTTTAATTGTTGAATGAGTTGAGGGTATGTAGTATCTTCGAGTGGTTCTACTTTATCTATAAAATCCCCCAAACCTTCCTTAATGAATATATAACGATCATCTTCATAAGCTCCTTTCAAGTAGTTCAAATATTCTTGATCTAACTTTTTGTATTCGCTTAATATGGCTGCATTTTTTTCGCGTTCGGCTTGACAATGCTTTAGTAAATCTGTACTGATACAATCATTATTGCAAGCTATCAACAGACAGGACAGCAAAAGTATTACCTCCACTTTAATTAATTCTTGAGTTCTCATTGGCAAGCATAGTTTTTATAAAAATGATTGATAGCATAAACTCCATCTAGGTTTCTATTTCGAGTATATTCATAATAATACTTAGATTTTAGTCTACCTTTTATTCCAAAATGATCCTCTCCCCAATACAACTCTTCATCTTCTTTATTGATATCAGACAGATCTAATTCTTTATCTAAAAATACGAACCCATCTTGATTAAAATACGCAGTATCTCTACCCAAGAGCAGGTAGCTTCCTTCTATATATTTGGGTCTCCGATAAATATCTACATAAATCACTAAACTATCTAGAGTCTGAATATAGATATAAGCTGCTATTTCATCCTGAAAAACATCATTAGGCATAAAGTCTCTTCTTTTAAAAACGGTCTCAAAAATCCGATGAATAGTGATTTTCCATAAATTGAATTCAGTATGGATTGAATTCAAATATTGCTCAATTTCCAAGATTGATTTGTTCTCAAAATGCTGTTTGAGCCAAACCTCTTTGGACAGAGATTTTGGAATTAATTTACGTTTTTTATTCTCGTGATAAGCATCACTAATTAATCTTTGGTGGGACGATTTCAATGGATAAATTCGATCTCTTCTCAATACAGTAAAAATAGTATCTGCATTAACTTTTAGTATCTGTTGAGCAACTTTTAAACTATCATATAAATCTCCTATCTTGAATTTTTCTAAATCCTCTTTTTGAATAATTTTATACTTCCATTCTCCTAGTGAATCTGTGGCTTCTGTAGATGCTTTTTTCAGTTGGTCAAATGCAGAAAATCTAAGCTGAATATTTGTGGCTGAGATAGAAGATTGTAGTTTTTCTATAGCTTCTTGCTGAGTATTCCTAAAAGGAGCAAATCCGTATAGACCATCAAGTTCATGATGCCGTTTACCTTTTGTTTTTAGATCGGTAAGTATTTTAAGTTCTGAATCTAAAAGGTTAAGTGTATTTTGTTGTACTCCATGAATTTTCTCCAAGTTATGTAGCCTGTCTCGTTTTTTGGAACAAGCACAACAACAAAATAACAACAAACACAAGGTCAGTCTCATAAGCAAGTAGTTTAGGAAGGTTCGTAAAACGTTCTATCTACCCTAATACCATTTCCCTATTTAGTTACAGTTCATTAAACAGGTTTGATTCGTCAATTATCTACTTCTCCTGACGTTTTAAACCAAAGCAGTAATCCCCTTTTTTGGCTTGATTCACCTGCACATATCCTGCAATAGGATTGATCAAGCTATTGACCACCTTATAATCTGTATATTCTGCCCACTCCACTACATCACTAGGACGATACAACAACACCAACTTAGTTTTGGGAATACCATCTAGATCAAAATCAATATATTCATTTAGTTCTAACTGAAAATTAATGCTTGTTGTTGCTGTAAATATACCTTCTACGCTCCAAAAACGCTGTGTGGAGCAAATAAACTGCTCAGTTTGGCTAGTATCAGGTGATGCAATATGGTAATTGATTCGAATGAGCGCTGAATCTTGCTCAGGTACAACAACTTTTAGATTTTTTAAGAACAAGGAAGGTTTTTTCTTTACTGTTTCCTCACCTTTGTAGACTCTCTGATAGCTCAATGTCGCATCATTTAGGATTTGATCTTCATTTAAGATAGTACAAATAGGATAAAAAGATAGTTTTGCCTGTATATTGGTATACTGATTACTAGATTCTACTCGAATTCGGTATTTATTCCAGTGTTTATCATAAAAGGTGATGCTTGATGGTAGGTTTTGATAATACTTTTCGCGCCCAATAAGCTTCTGTTCTATCAAAAAATCAATATTGTAGAAACCATTTTTCGCATTTACCTGCATAGAATCAATTTCTAAATGCGGAAAGCCACCTTTGTACACCCAATCATCAAAAAAATACCGAAAAGAACGCCCTGAATGTGTCTCAATTGCTTGACAAAACCTTTCACTATTGATAGATTGGTACTTATGCGCTTCAAATATGCCATGCATCGTTTGTTTGAACAAAGAGTCTCCTAGATAAGTACGCATATTATGGGCGATCATAGCACCTTTTCGGTAAATATGCCGTGCATCATAGGTATAACGGTGTGGTGCACCTGCCAAGGGCGGAGAGAAATAGTCTGTATCGTGAAAATGTGGTAACACCCAAGAACGATTGATCTGTACCTGATCTTTAAAATAAGCCTCACCATATACTTTTTCCCAAAAAAGCTGCTCACAATAGGTTGCAAAGCCTTCGTTAATCCACATATCTTCGGAAGTCTCGCAAGTGATTTGGTTACCAAACCAACTATGCCCCAGTTCATGCGCCATAAATTCCTCTGCAAAGAGTGCAGAACTTAGCAAACGATCCGAAAAGGTGATGTTTGTCGCATGTTCCATCGCTCCATTAACCCCATTGACCACCGTATAGCCCACCTTATTCCATGCATAAGGTCCAAACCAATGCTCAAAAGTGGCAATAGCCTCATCTAGATGTTGAAAATAGTTGATGATCTTACTAGTATCCTCTGCTAAACAAGCAATTTGGACAGGAATACTATCCTTTTGTCCATGAATCCACCAATTGAGTTCTACAAACTCGCCAATAACAATATTGGATAGATAGGTTGGTATAGGTTGTTCCAACTCCCAAGTGCGTGTCACCAGTCCATTGGCAACAGCTTCATCAGTGAGCTCACCATTACAATAGGCTCGTAAGGGGGCTTTGCTAGTAACTTGGAAAGTATAGCTTGCTCGTTCTTTGAAATTATCAAAGCAAGGGTACCAAGCCCGACCAAAATTATGTGGATTAGCATCAAAACTTGAGCCCATATTATAGGCTAAATCTCTAGAAAAATAAAAACCATTCCATGCTCCTTGTTTTGGGACACCTTGATAATGTATCCTTAGTTTATAAACTTGGCTGCTATCTAAATCCTGCGGAAAATTTATATCAAAATAATCTTTCTTCTTCTCTTGATTAAACGCTAACTGTTGATTAGCCAATATTACAGAATCAACCTTTAGTTGCTTGAGATCTAGTCGTATTTGCTTTAGCATTGGGAGCTTAGCTTTAAAACTCAATTCGCAAATTCCCTCAATATATTTAGAACGAAGATTAGTGATTCTTAATTCTAAATTGTAGTGAATTATATCAAAACTATCACTGCGACAATTAGAGTTTTTATTGCGTTTTCCAGCTCCCCAATCTATATAAGCCCCTTGTATATTAGGTGATAAGTATGGACAAACTAAGGTGGTATCAACACTAATTTTTTGTGCAGATAGAGGGTTCATCCAACCCAAAAGAATGAATAAGAGATATGGGTATAGTTTTAGTTTTGTACTCATTACCTTCGTACTCTGTTGTATAAAAAATGGGCTTGTTAAAAAAGATAAGTTTTTTAACAAGCCCATTTCATTGCTTTATTTGCACAATGCAGGATAAATAACTTCATAAATATTCTTATCCGCTTCTCCTAATCTGGTTTTTAAATCCTCCAATTTCTCAGAAAAACCATCAGGGTCATTTAGTAAATGAATAACCTCATGATAGAAGCTAAGATTAGCATTTAATGCACTTTTTACATTATCCTTTAGAGAGAAATGATTCATTAGATTATCTTCTACCATCATGTACTCTGCCCACTCCTCATCATGTTCTAACTCCTTACGCATATGATCTTGAAATTCTTTTTCATGCTCATCCATAGGTTTATGGTTAAGCATATGTGTATCCCAATGATCTATGATCATAGTTGTTTGTGTATGTAAGTATCCCAAGCCTTGAATAGCCTTATACTTCATATTCTTATCCTCATTATCTTGAGCCTGTACCTGGAAACAAGCCATTACACCCAAAATAAGTAATCCAAAAGATAGTGTCCAGTTTTTCATAGTTGTATGTTTTAATAAAATGAAGTTCGTTATTTTTTTGATTTCCCTCGCAAAAACTAAAAAACACGCCCCCACTAATAAAGCTTATTCAAGTAGTTTTTTAGGCGATAAATTGCCTTTTATTCAATCTAACTGTGTTAAAGAACCAACCA
>JAKVCT010000253.1 GCA_022448995.1 Saprospiraceae bacterium | reverse complement strand
TCTTTTTCTTCTTTTTTATCTTCATAATCATCATCATCATCATCATCATCATCATCATCATCATCATCATCATCATCATCGTCATCATCATCATCATCATCATCATCATCATCATCATCATCATCATCATCATCATCATCATCATCATCCTCATCATCATCATCGTCATCATCATCATCATCACTTGCATCTACCTCAGCTTCAACAGCTTCTTCCACGACAACTTCTTCCTCAACTACCTCTTCTTCTTGTGCTTCTACAACTTCTTCTTCTTTTTCCTCTGCATCGTTATTTGAACTAGTGGTTACTTTATTGATTTTCCATGCATTTTTTTTAAAAAATGCCTTACGTTCTTCTAAGCTTAATTTATTTTTTTTCATAAGTTTAAGTCTTTAGTGTGTTTGATATATAGGTTACATTTACCTTAAAATTAGACCTAAACAAGTTAGGATTTTTTTGAAAAAAATCAAATAGATAGAATATATTTCAATAAATATCTCAAGAAAAATCCTTTTTTGATTGATAAATCTTAATCTTAGGTTCTTTTTCCCCATTCAAAACTACCTCAACTTTAAGGTCCCCCTTAGTCTCGTCTATAACCACCTGATCTTTTTTATCATTACTTGTTACACCAATTTCCTGCGCAAAATTACGCAAGCGTTTTGCTAATATCTTGAAATATTTCTTTGCTGAAGATGCCATAGCTTTTTAATTGTAAACTCCACTTTAACAAAGGATTTGTCTCATGGAGCCCGTTGAGGTTAAAATCCTTCGCTATTAAATATTAATAGTATCTATTAAAATACAAAAGTGCATGTCTTTTTCAAAAATAGACATACACTTTTATAACATAATATTTTAAATTAAAATTCAAAGAGTCAAAATATTAAGCTCCTGAACTTGATTTTTTGCGGAAACCAATCGTCTTCTTGCTGAACATTTCGTCATCATGACTCAATTTCAAAGTAGCAACGTCTTCATAAGTCAAGACATTCAACATATCTTCGTGACGCTCTTCTGGAGAAATTGCTGCTAAACGTAAACTTTGGTTCTTAGTAATTTCATTTACAACATTGCGAACTGTTCGTGCATTACCAAAATATTTATCTCTGAACTCGTGTAAGAATTTAAGATACTTTTGGAGATGTTTCTGAACTTCTTCATCTAGAACAAATTTCTCATCATCTAGCATCTGAATAGCAATATTATACAATTCTTCACCACTGTAGTCTTCAAACTTCAAGATCTTATCAAAACGAGAACGTAAACCAGGGTTTGCTTTCAAGAAAGCTTCCATGTTATCAGGATATCCAGCTGCAAACAAGAAGAATTGTCCTCTGTTATCCTCCATACGCTTCAATAAAGTTTGGATTGCTTCATTCCCAAAATCACTTCCACCACCTAGGTTACCAGGTCCGCCGCTAGTCAAAGCATAAGCCTCATCAATGAAAAGGACTCCCCCCATTGCTTCATCAATTTTTTCAGCAGTTTTGATAGCTGTTTGTCCAACATAACCTGCTACTAAACCTTGACGATCAGTCTCTACCATATGTCCACGTTCTAGGATACCTAAGGCCTTATATATTTTAGTTAGAATACGTGCGACCGTGGTTTTACCTGTTCCTGGATTTCCGATAAATACCGTATGCAAATAGAATTTATTCAGTACATTTCGAGAACTTTCTCTGTAGAAACGTACCAAACGTACCATTTCGTTAATTTCTTGTTTGACATTTTCCATACCAATGAGATGATTCAGTTCTGCAAGAGCAGCATCTAATAATTTCTCATCAATTGGTAAGTTTGGCAAGCGTTTTGGCTTTTCTACTTCGATCTTTTCTACATCTTCCATCAAGATCATTTCCAAATCATTTTTAGAATACTGAGTTGGATTTTCACTACCCATAATTCTCAACCCTAAATTGATTTTGGCTTGACCAATCAAATCATAAACAAAGCGTGCGTTTCCAAATGTTCTGTCTCGATCTCGGTAAGCATGTACAATAATCTCGTCAATTAAGATTTTGGCGTGATCAGACAAGACAACTCCTTTTTTCTCGCAAGCATACTGAGAGATAGAAGAAAGCTCTTCAGGTAAGTAATCTGAGAATTCAAAATAAATCTTAAATCTAGATTTCAATCCTGGATTAGATGCTAAGAAATGCTTCATTTCTTTAGGATAACCAGCTACAATTACAGCCATGTCTCCCTGCCCATTAGACATCTCTTTTACTAAAATTTCAATCACCTCACGTCCAAAGTCCTTACTATCATCATTGGCTCTAGCCAAAGCATAAGCCTCATCAATAAATAGAACGCCACCTCTTGCTTTTTCGATAGCTTCTTTTACCTTTGGTGCAGTTTGTCCAATATATTCACCAACCAAATCCACACGATCTACTTCATGTACATGACCTTTAGTCAAAAGTCCCATACTCTTGTAGAGTTTACCCATCATCTTAGCAACCGTAGTTTTACCTGTTCCTGGGTTTCCACTAAATACAGAATGAATACTGACTGCTTCTTTCTCCTCAAAACCTTTTTCTCTACGTAGTTGCAAGAATTTCAAATAGTTAGCATGATCTCTAACCTGTCGTTTGATATCTTGTAGACCAATCAAAGCATCCAACTCTCCCATAACCTCTTCAAAATTCTCATCTCCCACTTCCCCCTCGGCTAATACTACTGGTGTATATTGATTAGGCAAAACTGTTCCGGCAATACCTTCTTCAAAATCACTCTTGACCTGAAAAGGAATAACCGCAAGCAATGTATCCATGTAGATAATCTCCGCAGTGTAGTCATCCTCGCTCCAAGAACCTTTGATATTGGATCCCCAATGTGCTGCGATCTCAATCAAATCATCATCCTTGTCTACATGATGTAATTTTACAGTTTGCCCTTTCAACTGTCTTGCGCCATTGTAGAATTTCACTAACAGTTCGCAATACCAGCTCTTACTTTTGAGTAGATTTTCTAGAACAATCTCTGTATATACATATCTGGTTTCTTCCTTAGAGAAGACCTTGTAATACTTGCGTTGTTCCTTTGGAACATCGTCATAAGGACCTTCATATAATTTCAGAGACTTGATATTTACATAGCCTTTGGGGTCAGCATATTTCTTACCGGTTTCTTCGATGTAGAAATATTTGGTAGCCACCTTTTGCCCCTCAATGTATGCCTCCCAATAGTATGTACCTTTTTTCCAAAAAGCACCAAATTTCTTGTTTCCCCAGCCTTCACGGATGTAAACAATATTATCATACTTGCTCACCTTTCGGTCAAAATTCAAATCACAAAGCTCCTTGCGTCCTTTTTTGAGCGAGAAACATTTTAGATTGATTTTGACACTCCAGTCTTCATCATCAAATAACTTATTGTAAAAAGAAAGTTCTGCATAAACATAAGTTGTCTCGTATCGATCAAATACCTGACGATACTTTTTCTTATTGTCTGAAAGCCATTCTGTAGAACAGTACGTTTTCAGATCACGAAACTTATATTTAGCGTAGTTCGGGTCTAAAGATTTAGACATAATAACGTATATCTTTTGTGTATAGTCTATAAGCTGTTGTAAGGCTATAATTCATTGCTTATAGGTTTGTTATAGACTATAGATTTTTATAATTTTCTATAGATTCCTCTATGATTCTTGCATAAAGACTCTAGAGAATTGACTAGATATTGTATCCTAAGGCTCTATGAATGTACTAAAAATACTTGGATTCGAAGAATCTATTTTACTCAACCTCTTTATTGACTTATCAAAAGTTATTCCCCAAAGTTTATTCCTGTAATCTTTGCAGACAAACTGCCAAACTATCCTTCCAATAAGGAATTTCGATTCCCCAAACCTTTTTTATTTTAGCTTTATTTAATAAACTAAAATGTGGTCGAGCTGCCGCTGTTGGGTAATCCTTAGTCTCTATTGGAGTGACATGACAATCAATATTATTAAAATGAAATATTGATTTTGCAAAATCAAACCAACTGCAAACCCCCTCATTGCTGTAGTGATAAACCTGCGAAAAGTCCTTGAGCTTTTCGGGTGCCTCTTCTACTTGTTGAATAATATTGAGTAAAGTAGCTGCAAGGTCATTAGCATATGTAGGTGTCCCAATCTGATCGAATATAACCGTTAATTTGGGTAACTTAGTTCCCAAACGGAGCATAGTTTTAACAAAATTATGTCCAAAACTTGAATAAACCCAAGAAGTGCGGACAATCATTGTCTGTTGACAGGCAGCTTGTGCTTTTTGTTCTCCTTCGAGCTTAGTTGCAGCATATATACCCTTGGGACTAGTTTCATCTTCTTCTCTGAAGGGTTGGTTTTGTTCATCATTATGATAGACATAATCCGTAGATAAGTGAATCAGCCTTGTCCCCTGTATATGGCAAGCTAATGCAAGATTTTCTGCACCTGTCACATTGACAGTATATGCTCGATCTTTCTCTTCTTCTGCCTTGTCTACAGCAGTATATGCTGCACAATTGATGCAATAATCAAACTTATGTTGAGCAAAATAGGTCTGAACCTCCTCTTTATTCCCAATATCTAGTTGCTCTCTATCTGTAAAGTAAAAATGATAATTGGAGAATTTATTTTTTAAGCTTTGAATTTCTTGCCCAACTTGTCCATTTGCACCTGTCACTAATATTCTAGTATTGCCTTTTGCCATATTGTTCTAATATCAGTCGAATTGTTAGATTCATAAAAGAATAACCCATTTAAATCATAAATGTTCCTCGTTGATTGCCTAATGTTGGTAAGATTAGGTCTTTTTCAGAAAGAATTCCTTCAGAAAGATCTATCTGCCAATCAATATTTAACTGAGGATCATTGTATAATAAGCCTCCCTCGTGCGCCTTGGAATAGTAATTATCACATTTATAGAAAAATTCGGCAGTGGGACTCAGTACCACATAACCGTGTGCAAAACCTCTAGGGACAAATAATTGTCGTTTATTCTCCGCACTCAATTCTACAGAGTAGGATTGGCCATAAGTTTTGGAACCCTCACGAAGATCAACGACCACATCCAATACTTTACCTTCTGTTACACGTACCAGCTTGGCCTGTGTGTAGGGTTCAATCTGATAATGTAATCCTCTGAGTACCCCATAGGTTGAGCGTGCTTGGTTATCTTGAACAAACTCAACATTAATCCCTGCTTTTTCAAAAATCTGTTTATTGTATGCTTCGTAAAAATAGCCTCTGTCATCCTCAAAAACTCGAGGTTCAAAAACTTTTAGTCCTTCAAAATTTGTATCAATAAATGGCATAATTCTATTCAATTTTTCAAAATTGTAAAAAACTCATGTAAAGATTGTAGAGTATTGAGATGAGCTTCAGTGATTTTTAGGATCTTAGACTTTGCATAAGTTGGGTTGTACCCAAACGAAGTGCCTCAAAATAATCTCCTTCTCTCAGACTGGGAATAAAGAATTGGTCTAAGATTTCTTGGGTTTCTTGATCAGTTAGCACTTTTTCTATACCAAATCCATTATTGATTCTTATACGCTTCATTTCTCTAGAGATCCCAATCAATATCCCATTATCCAAGTCTTTTTTCCCCACTCCCCAAAAATTATGTAGTTCTAATATGTAGTTATCAAATTGTCCTGTAGTTGTAAAAGTATTATCTAAAGTAACAATACCAATTTCAATAGTCGTTTCTTTTTCAAATTTGTTGATTAGACTAGTTAAGGTTTGCTCTTCCTTCTTGCTTAGGATATTTTCAAAATCATTCACTCTCCCCACAGACTTAGGGTAGATAGGAGCAATAACTTGAGCAATACTAGTCATTCCTTGGTAGAAGGCTTCAAAATAAGCTTCCTTTCTTATATTAGGAATAAAAACTTGGTCAATAATTTGCTTAGTTTGTTGATCTGTCAATATTTTTTGGGTCGCAGCTCCGTTATTGACTCTAATTTTTCTGAGTTGACTAGAAAAACCAATGAGTATTCCATCTCTCAACTTCTGGTTATGCTCTCCCCAAGACTTATGAAGTCCAGCAATGTAATGATCAAACTCACTGCTTGATGTGAATGTACTATCCATACTAACTACAGTAATAGTGACAGCAGTTCTTTCTTCAATTTGAGCAATTAAACTAGATAGCTTGTTTTCTTCTGTTTCTGTCAATATATTTTCAAAATCACTGATTTGGCCTACAGTCTGTGGATAAATATCTTCATCAACGTTTCTGACTATATCATCTTGGTTATTATTTTTAGCTGATTCTCCTGCTTCCGTACAGGCAAATAAACTTAAAATAGTCAAAAGCACCCATAGTATGTAATGATTTTTCATACTTCTAGAATTACAAGCAACTAAGTTGCTCTATGAAATAATCTATATGATACACGTCATATAGTTGAACACCTTTTTTCCAACGCAATCGAATCTTATCTACTTCTAATTTGCGTAATTTACGCAAGTCTTGTTTAGAAATACCATAGCTTACCTCATAAGAAGTTACTCCATCCTCTACCACTGCTTTAGCTCCTTTTCTTGTGTATAAATATACAGGCTTTTGATTCAAAGCTTGTATACCTAACATTGCATTTGGAGCAATACCTTGAAAATATTTATCGGCAAAAGCTCCTTGTACATGGATCTTCAGATGTAATTTGTACTGATCTCCAACCTTGGCAAGATAGGCTTCACAACTCAAATACTCCTTTTCCTTTAATGCCTTTCGGTACTCTACAGGAGTGTAAGTAAAGAAAGGTTTGTAAGCAAGTACCTGAACTTGCTGTCCTGTGATATCATCCACATAATCATAAGCTAGACGACAGATATTATCGCTAGATGGATGTTTAAGTCTAGGTTTGTTTACATTCTTTTTTTTACTTTTGTCAGACCTTTGTTGTAAAGTGGTCTTATATTTTGCTATCGTATCAGGTTCAGGAATACTATCTAAAATTGAATTATTTCCTGCACTTGCGCCAAAACTTAACAAAAGTAAAATTACTACCCAAATATATCTTAGGAACATATAGTTATTTTTAATAAAAAAATCATAAATGGTTTTAACCAAGGGAAAGTGCAGCACAAAATGTATTGTTTCCCAAAAAGAAGTTGTTCTACAAAATCTGATAATCGAAAAATGTGAACTGTTTAAGAGCATCACATCAGTAAAACAGTTTCACTATACTTAAGTAGATAGCCACAATTAATTTGTATTTAACCCCGAAGGGCTCTACGAAGTAAATTCAAGCAGCC
>JAKVCT010000252.1 GCA_022448995.1 Saprospiraceae bacterium | reverse complement strand
ATCCAGAATAGTTTTGGCTGTGCTACTGCTCAAACAGATACTATTACAGTCAATCCGCTAACTTCTATTACATGGACAAATCCATTAGCAGGAGACTACTGTGTATATGAAACACCGTTTGTTATTACTGCAAATCCAACATCAACGCCTCCGAGCACAACAGGAGTCTTAGCAATGACTCAAGTTTCTTCGGGAGGTACAACGACTAATACAATTACAAATCCTTATAATTTTGATCCAGCATTAATTTTGGGATTGGATAGTGTAGCCAATACTGTACAATTGATTTATACATTTACGGATACTAATGGCTGTGTGAATACTTCAAGTCAATCTACCACGATCTATCCACAACCTGAAGCAAGTATTACTCAATTAGCTTCAACATATTGTGCGGGGAATGCCCCTATTGGATTGTTCCCAACACCTACAGGTGGTGTATTGAGTTCTAGTGTTGGTAATGGTAACCTAAATATAGGTGCCCAAAACTATCACCCTCTAGCTATTACAGGTGGGCAAGATACGATTCGTTATATTTATCAAGATTTTACAACAGGTTGTTATGATACTGTTACACAGGTTACAGAAGTAGCATCTGCAGGGATTACACTAGGTTGGGTTAATGGTACAGGATTACCTAATGATGTTTGTTATGAAGATACTGTGATTGTAGTAGAGGTAGATCTGCAGGGACAAACAAATTTTGGTACACCTCCATACTTTACGACTTCAGGTTCTACAGATCCATATGCAGGAATTGTATTTCAGGATGCTACTACCGTTCACTTCAATCCTAGTCAAGTGAATCCAGGACAAGGTGTAATAACCTATACATATACATCTTCTGGTGCAGGTGCTTGTGCAACCTCGCTGCAAGATGTAATGACAATTAATCCATTACCAGATTTACGATTGACCTTTGGTATAGGTTTGGGAGTAGCAGGCTTCGATTCTACCTGTCAGAATTATCCACCTTTACCTGTTTTGGTTAGAGATTTGAATGTAAATACCAATCCACTTCCTTCAAGTCCTAATACTGTTGTTACAGGACCAGGTATTATACCTAATTATCAGTTTCATCCAGACACAGCTAGTATAGGTTGGAATTTTATTGAGCTGGCACATGAAGATGCAAATGGATGCCGAGACACAATTATAGATTCTATAAAGGTATTGCAAAATATTGCGCCACTTATTAATGGTTTGGATAGTGTGTATTGTGAGACCTCAGGAGCAGTGAACGTGATTGGAGTCCCTACAGGTGGAACATGGAATACATTACCTCCATTTTTCTTCACCCCTTCAGGTGGTGCAGTACCTACTTTTGATCCACAACAAGCACCAGTTGGTATACACACTGTTTCTTACACAATTACACAGAGTAATGGCTGTCAGAATACGACAAATGAGCAGGTAGAAGTGCAGGCTTCTCCTGTGGTACAAATAGTCTCACCGAGTTTAGGACAGGTATTTTGTGATAATGATGCTACCATGGTTATGGAGGCTACAGCGAATGGTGTACCTACATCAGGTATTTTTTATGAAACAAGTGCAGGTGGTACACCACAATCTTTTGTGATTAATGATACGATATTTGATCCAGCAGCGGCAACTGGAACTCGGTTCTTGAATTTTGCATTTAGTGATCCAGTCTCTGGATGTACTGATACTGTGAGTTCGACAGTTAATGTAATTAATTCTCCTACTGCTTTGTTCACAGGTCTTAATAGTACTTATTGTATTGATGGCACAGTTGAAACAATTAATTTTGCCTCTTTTGGATATACTTCTTTAAGTAGTGTTAATTACAGTATGAATTCCAATGCTATAGTTCCTTTAGGGGCGGGGAGCAATTATAATGCTTTGTTCTATACAGATTCTGTAGGTATAGGAACAGATACATTAACACTTACTATTTCTGCAAACGGTTGTACTGATTCTTACAGCCAAGAAGTCATGGTTGAAGGTCTACCACAAGGTGTCTTTATTTCAGGTTTATTACCTGTTTATTGCGAAAATACAAATGATCAGTTACCTGATATTAAGGGAAGTCCTATAAATGGTACTTCTCAAGGCTTTACGATTCGAGATACATTGACGAATCAGATTGTATATCAAACTAGTAATAATACTATTGTACCAAATCCTATGGATTATGGGATGGGATCTTATGAGATTATTTATACCTATACTAATCTTACGTCTTGTTCCAATCGTGATACTGGATATTTTGATGTACACCCTAAGCCAAGAGCTGTTTACCAACAGGATAGTTTCTGTTTAGGGGATTCTATTCGAGTATTAGATTTCTCTTTTATGGATACTACACTTAATAATTTAGATACAATTGTTAATTGGTATTGGACCTATAACGGATTGTTCACAGGAACAACTACTGTACCTATGATTCCTGCAACTTATCTGTATAATGAACCAGTTGGTTTTGGTCAGATTGACCTAGTTGTCGAGACTCAAGCTGGATGTATGGATACTCTCCGATCTGTTGGACCAAACGCAGATGGGTTTCAGGGAGATACTGTCAAAATCTTTAGTGTACCTAAGACGCAATTTAGTGTTACGAATGGTTGTGAGGGGCAAGATGTCATTTTTACAGGACTCAATGCAGGACTAACTCCTCAGGTAGGAGGTGTTACCCTTGATAGTATCACAACAGTTATTTGGGATTTTGGTAATGGAGATAGTCTAGTCTTAAATCCTCAGACTAATATTAACACAGGGCAAGCGAGCTATACTTTTAATGATCCAGGTATTTATAATACAGTACTTAGAATTACGAATCAGGGACTTTGTGTTAATGAACAATCTGCTCGTTTAGTAATTTCGCCAAAGGTCAATCCTTATCCTCTACCTTATTTTGCTGATTTCCAGTCAGGACCTCAAGATTGGTTCCAAGAAATTGATACCAATTATAATTACAATTTTGGCAATAGAGATACTTTGTGGGAATGGGGAATAATGCAGGGAAATGTGATTAATACAGATACAGAGCAAGATTTTGTTTGGGGAACGAGCTTAAATTCTGAATATGCAGGCAATGTAGCCACTTGGGTGTATGGTCCTTGTTTTGACTTTAGAGAAAGTGTGCGTCCAATGGTGAAAATGAATATTTTCTCAGATATGCAAACTTTTGATGGAGCTACTTTTGAATACTTAGATACTACAGTAATGCCATATGTTTGGAGAACACTGGGTAAAAAAGATCAAGGACAACTTTGGTATAATTCTGATCAAGCCTTTGGACTACAAAATATAAAAGATCTTTCTTTGGGAGAAATCAACGCATTGAATGCTTGGAATGGTACCTATTCTACTTGGCGATCAGCTAGATTCCGCTTGGATCAATTCAAAGGTTTTGATAATGTTCGTTTCCGTGTATCTTTTGGTAGTCTGAATACCGGAGGTTTGGGGACTGGAGATGGTTTTGCTTTTGATGATGTTTGGGTTGGCGAACGTACTAGAAATGTAATCATCGAGCATTTTGCAAATATCAATTATCCTTCAATGGAATCAATTAATAATGATTTGTATGCATATATATTCAATGAGTATAATGGTAATGATGTCTTGCTAGCTCAGTATCACATTGATGAAGGAGGATCAGATGAGGTTTATCAATTTAATACAGAAGATGCCGGAGCACGTACATTATATTATGGTGCTAATGTTGCACAGGCTATAGTAGATGGTAACTCTTATTTAGGACCAACTTCTACAATTTCGCAACGCAGATTAGATTTGGATATGCTACAAGATCCTAAATTTAGAATAGAAAAAGATTCTATTCAGATTAGTTATTCTTCTAATGGACTTAGTAAAACGATACGTGTTACAGGTCAACTAGAAGCATTGAGAAATATGCCACAGGATGAATATATTATTCGTGTTGCTCTATTACAAGATGATGTAAGTACCTTCTTAGTGCAAGATATGCAGAGTGTATTTAGAAAATATCTACCAGATCATCCAGGATTACGTTATTTGCAGAATTGGACATCAGGTGATATTGCTACTTTTGATGAATCTTGGACTTCTACACAATTGCAAAATTTGGATTCTGCTTCTTTACACGTATTAGTTTTTATTCAGAATGAAACAACCAAGGAAATTTATCAAGCTAATACTTCTCGTAACTTGAATTATACTGCACCATATGATCCAATTTCAGGAATAGAGGAGCAGGTCGAGATCAATCAGGAGATTTTTGAGATGAATCTCTATCCAAACCCAGCACAAAACTACTTTAACGTGAGTTTTGAGCAGCCTTTGCAAGATGATTATCAGTGGCGATTAATGGATATGTTGGGTAGAACATTGCATGGAGGAACTACTATGGAAGGAGACATGAATTTTACGGTAAATACAAATCAAATTCCAAGTGGTGCTTATGTCTTTGTTATGCAGAATGAAGATGGTACTGTGTTTGCACAGCGACAGGTCATTATACGAGATTAGAATTTACAGCTAATTGATATTAGATATACAAAACCCCTTGAGTCAGTTGACTTAAGGGGTTTTGTTCTGTCATGAGACGGATTGGGGAGGTTTAGTATTAAGCATGTTTCTTCTCTCACCTTTTGCCATTCTGCGAGAGCTTGTACCAAGAGGTATAAAGGCAGAGCAAAAAGAAAAGGTGACCCAAAACCCCGAAGGGCTCAACAAAGTAAACCCCGAAGGGCTCAGTGAAACTAATTTCTTTTCTGTAAACACCTATAGTTTGCTGATTATCAAGTTATTTGTCTAATGCTGAACCACGAAGTGCTCTGCGAAGCAAACCTCCCTATTTACAGATGAGCTTTTTCTTTTCGTTTTCGGATAAAATAATCTAGTGTCAGTGTAATACTCCCAAAGCAAATCCATTGCATGGTTGCATTATTTAAATACATATGGCGCTCAACCTCAAAAGTATCTGCATTATATACCACTAAAGTATGGAATAAGAATACCAAAAGGAATCCAAAAATAAGTACATAAATAAGCTCCTTGGACCGAAAATACAGAATAGGCAAACCAATGAGCACTGGAATCAAGACCCACCACGTGAAAATAGGAAAAACACTATCAAAAAGTCTAGAAAAACCTCTTACTTTTCCTGCATACCAGAGGTTATTGGCATAACATCTATATAATTGTCTAGGTGTTTCATGGAACAATAAGGTGTAATCCAAATGTTGAATTAAAAACTTAGTATAAGTTGATTTTCCATGCTTATCTACCCAATCAAAAAAGGGTTTGAACCGCTGATCTACATAGAGTGAAAATAGTCGTTTATCATCAGGTTGGATATTAGGATATAGTGTTTTTAGCTCATCGCCTTGTGGCATCCCTTCTTTTTCAAACCAAGCATACCAATCTGTATTTGGTGTAATTCGGACTAGTATTGTATTCATAATTGGCAAGCGATAGCGATGCCCATGATTGGCAGTTTCTTGTTGAAAAAAGAAAATTGCTAACATGAAAACGAATAAGAAAAGCGAACTTTTGATTAATTGTCGTTCTCTCCAAAGGCTTAACAATAACATGAATAAATAAAATGGTAAAAGTAGATAAGCCCAGTTATCTCTAGTAAAAGAAAAGAAAAATAGAAGGATTGAATGGGATACTAATAAGAAACGTGTTGGATTTTTGGTGTAAAACAAATAGGATGCAAACCAGATAAAACACAATGACATAGAAGGCGATTCTGAAAGTATCAAAAACGACCAACCTAAAACATCCCACCAAGACATTAATGCATGGATAAAAATAACTGTAGCAATTCTTAGATAAGAAGTTTTGAGATACAAAAGTAGAGAAGCTGTTAGTATAAAGGCAGCTAAATGATTCAGAAATTTCTGTAAAAGAATAATTCCATCAGGATGTACACCCACCAATTTATAGAGCAAAGGAACCGTAAAGGGACGAGCAGCATGCCCTTCTACGCGACTAGGAATGTAAAGTTCACTATCCAGAAAGCTTCTATTTGCTTGGCGCAAATAATCATAAGGATCTTCAAAGTTTTTCCATAAATATGGCTCATGGTGAATAAGAAAACTCAATACCAAAACCAATAAAAAAAGCCCCAAATTCAATAAAAAAGCAGCATCTTTATTTTTAATCCAATTCATTAGGTTCTATGATCTATGCACATTCACTACAATAATAACACAAGGCGACAAATATAGCTCAAAATTAAAACCTATTGAACAAGAATGTTAAAAACTTCCTTTTTTGCAAAAAAAACTTTATTTTGGTAGAGGCTCTGCGGTAACATTTTATTCTTTTTAGTCGTTAAGAGTCAAACATTTATACAGATCAATATTGATACCAACTATTATATAGAGTGTAATTCGCCAATCTTTAGGATAATATAGACTAGAGCTTTGATAAAGACAAGTATAGATTTCCAATAGATAACGAATTATAGAATAAATGGTCAAACGTGCTTGTAGATATTTTTCTTTTTTAGAATTTCTATCCCTAAATTACTTCCAGTGATTCGCGGTTATTGTTTTAGTTTCACTGTTATACTTCAAAATATATTCGAGAATTACGTTTATCCATTTGTTCAAACCTGATTAATTGCTAACTAATTTCAAAATTTCACTAGATCCAGACTAAGTAGTGTGTGATTCCTAATCCTTAAAAAGTTAAAATTATGAAAAACTTCAGTGTCATTTTCTTATGCCTTACTGTATTTACCTTTGTATTAAGTTCTTGTTCTTCACGAAAAGGTTGTCGTGGTGGAGGCTGGTACGGAAACCGTAATTTAGGGATGTTAGATAAAGTAATTAAACAACAAGTAGACCATCAAAAAGCAACCATCCGTTTGGAAGAAATAGTTGCTATGAATGACTAAAATAAAGAGATGATAAGATATCTTACTATAGGATAATCACTTTCGGGTGATTATCCTTTTTTTGTTATATGGCCTTCTTGTTTTGAGGATTCAATTAAGCTCTAAAATAGTACTCAAAAGAACAACAAAGCAAGCTGAAAAACGTATGAAAATGGTCTTGTTACAAGCCTTATTTTAAAACATTTTTAGACCATATTTTATGTTTTCATTACTACAACATTTTAACTTAAAACCAATCTTTGTTGATCAACCTGCCAGCCCTCAAGAAATCCAAAATTTAAGTAGTTATATCTATGTTGCTGGAAAAACGCGTCGGCATTGGGGGCGATATACCATTGGCTACACTTCAGATAAAGTGTATTCTATTTTACCCTCA
>JAKVCT010000251.1 GCA_022448995.1 Saprospiraceae bacterium | reverse complement strand
ATTTTTTGTTGTAATTAAATTTACAAAACTTTACTTATCAATCCTTTATGTTTTTTCTTTTTCCTTAGTTCACGTTACTTATAAAATATCTACCTAAACTACAAAAAAACTAGTGCTACTCTTGCCTAAGTAAGTACTAAAAGATAAGTTCCTCAGAATCAAATAGATGGATAGTTTATTTTAGTATATTATTAGAATAAGTTTTTTTTATTTAATTTAAAGTTATTTATAATAAACTGTAAAACAAGTTTTTATGTTTATTTGATGTATTGTTTTTTTTGTGTAAAAAAAAGTGATTTAGGTTTTATATTATTTTTTTATTTATAAAAAAACTGTAATTTGGCAATGTTAAAAAGCGAGTTAGTGAACCAAGGTAAGTAAATAAGACTTTTAGAATGATTTTGAACAATTGGAAGTAGCGAAAACAAATTATCACTAGCAGTAATGAAGATGAAATTACTTCAAAACAACCTAAAAATAAGTTCACATATCATTGGATCCATTGCTTTATTCAACGATAGATTTTGGTTTTTTATCACAATAAAATGTGAGAAATCCAATAATGTCAGTTCAGTAGTATTCTAGCTTTGTTGAGTTTTTAAGTGTCAACAAAGTATGCTCCACGAATTTAAAAAATTACTGAACTGATATAATTAATCACTTCACTAAAAAAACACCAAATATGGGAAAACTAAATGGAGAATTAACCGAGTTAGAGACCCTTATTCAGCAACAACAATTTGATGTTGTGAAGGATAAGATAAACTTGTTATTCGACGATGAAGAGAATAAAAAAAGCATAGAACTCCAACTTCTTATGGGGCATACTTATATTGGTTTGGGGGATGATGATGCACCATATTATTTCAGAAGAGCTTTAGATTTGGATGAAACTTGTATAGAGGCATTATTTAGTTTGGGTAATATATCAAAAGTTCTCGGAGATAATTTTGATGCACTTGAATACTATCAGAAGGTATTAACATTAGCTCCTGATAATCTAGAAGCAACTAGATCTATTGGAGATATTCACTGCTTAACGAAGAACTTTAATGCAGGCATAGATCAATACAATAAAGTAATAGAGCTAGGAATTAAGGAGAAAATTACATTGGACGATTATGTTTTGTTTGTGCGAGACGCGGTCTTGGCATATCTGAACGCTGGCAAATATGTTGAAGCTTTAGGTTTTATGGTAAAACATAAACCCAAGGACTTTTCGGAAGAACTAGAGTTGACAGAATGGAAAATCTACCAAGAGGCAATACGTACAGAGTTTGTTAGTAGACCACAAGTAGCCCAAAACTTGATCAGGATCAGTAGGAAATTAGAAGCGTATGTCCCTGAAAATGTCTCGTACAAAATTCAACTTGCAGAACTACTATATGAAAATATGGATTTTGATACAGCATTGATAGAATGGAAGTATGGGGGGAAAATAACAGAAGTTGAAGGTATTTACAAGGAGAGTTTGGATATGGATATTAGTCAAGAAGATAAAATCTTAATTCTGCAAAAACGCGTAGACTTACTCAGACGTTTCGAAAAATGGGAAGATAGTATTGTTGACTTAGACGAGTTATTAGCTCTAGAAAAAGAAAACTCCTTCTTTTATCAGTTTCGGGCAGAGGCAAAACTCAATATAAAAGATGCAAAAGGTGCAATTAAGGATATCGCGAATGCAATTAAGTTGGCAAAAAATGAACGACCATCTGCATTCAAGTTGCGTGGAGATATCTATGTCATGGCTAAAGCATTTGACAAAGCAATTGAAGACTATAAAAAACATCTTGAGTTAGCATTTGACAAAGCTGAGGCCTACTTTATATTAGGACGTTGTTATCACAAGAAAAAAGATGCTAAAAATGCTGTTAAAATGTTCTTGAAAGCAGAAAGTCTTGGACATTTAGAGGCTAAAAGTTTTTTGGAAAATAAATTTCTGAAACAGCTGAAACTTACACATGAACGAACTTCTTCAAAAGTAGCTAAACTATACGAAGGACAAGCTAATCGCAATGCGAGTTCTCCTATTCTCTCTCAAACCTTCGGTAAATTGTGGACACCAAATATGGATAAGGTCATGCAGGTACTAGGAGAAGAGATTGTACAAATTCCTGCAAAAATTCTCACTACGATGCTGGATAAGGTCCAGGAGCAATTACTCTTGATTACCAACGAAGGTATTTTGTTCTTTGAGATGGGTAGACCAGCCGAAGAGTATTATTATAAGGTGCTTGCAGAGTCAACGGAAAACGTTGTACTTCAATTGCAGAGCGTCAAAGGGACTCCTACCCAGAACATGCGGCTCAAATTTTATAAGGATCTTTTAATCGTTTCATTTCCTATTGAGGAAGATGGGCCAGACCCCAAGCCTAAGTATTTTAAAGTAGTCGAAAAAGCTAATGAACAACAGGTGGCTAAACTGAACGACAGAGTTCTTGACTATATGGATTCCATCGAAGAAGCGATTAAACTTGTAACTAACTAAAAAATAAGAATTTATTATGAAAAGTTTTCAAGAGATAAATAGAGATATAAAGGAAATTGGAAGAAGAATGGAGGCAGTTCTAAACATGACGAAACCAAATAGTGAATATCTCAATTCCATTAATACAGCAATTAAACATTATGTTGAAGCAAAGTCAAAGCTTGATAGCTTGAAGACACCTCCAACAACGATAACTCCTGCAACGGGTGATGCTCCAGCAAGTGACCCTGGAGGATGGTTAGCTAATATGTCGAGTGCTAGAACAATTACAGCAGAAATGGATGCTGTAGTGAGTGGATTTGCAAAATTTGATGAGGCTTGTGATGCCTTGACTAATGCTACAGCAGGAGTGATGAATTGGGAAAATTGGCAAGCGGATATGCATACTGTGATCAATGATGTTAGAATAAAAATGATCGCACAAGTTACGCATACCTTACATCAGCTACAAGGATTGCGACCACGTGATAAGGATACAGAAAAAGAGATGCAAGATTTTATCAATGTATTAGCGAATACCAATTTCTATGATATTGATAATTCTCGTTTTGATGCTGAAGTTAAGCCTGCTTGGAAGAAGGTTACAGAATCTCATGCTCGTTGGTGGGAAAGTACAGAGCGAGGAATGTCTGCAAAAAACTA
Source organism: Saprospiraceae bacterium (assembly GCA_022448995.1). Classification (GTDB taxonomy): domain Bacteria; phylum Bacteroidota; class Bacteroidia; order Chitinophagales; family Saprospiraceae; genus JAKVCT01. The sequence continues at coordinate 3,866 of JAKVCT010000251.1, read as the reverse complement.
TATCAGCGCAGAAGTTTCGGATGAATTAAGCATGTTGTGGAGAGAGTCTGTCAACTACAAAACGAATTCTCACCATGTGTGGACAAAATGTGCTAAGATCAAAGAAATGATGGGAACTGGTCAGTATATTTTGAAAATTAGACATATTTGCAAACATCTGGAAAACAAAAATAAAATAGCAGATTATCAGAAAACACTGAAGGATTTAATAGAAACAAAAGAAAAACAGTTTTTTGATGCCTGCGCCAATATACCAGGAATAGAGGAGGTAAAAAAAGCTGTAGATGCTGAAAAAATTCCTAAAGCAGCATCCTTGCTCTCTAAAGTCTATATGGGAGCTAAATGGGCTTGGAATTTGGCTGGAGAAAAAGGTCTAGATCAACTCTTTAAACATGCAAAAGAACAAGAGTGGAATCCAGCTAGTTTTGAATGTGCATGGGATGTGAAAACGCCTAAGCTTGGTGGAACAATTCCCGTTCCAGGTCTTTTACCTTGGTTTAGGTTTGATATAGACTATGGTATGGAGGCAGCATTTAATGCTAAGCTTGAAGGAAGTATAGAACTTGATCAATTTTATAAGCAAGGTGTAGATACTATTGCCCATGGTAGTGTTACGGCTGATGTAGGGGCTTCTGCTAGTGCACACCTTGGGGTTGGAGTTACCTTGGTTGAACTTGTGAAAGGTGGAGGACGTTTGATTATGTCTGCAAGTGCTAGTACTAAGTGTGAACTAAAACTAAGTTTACTCAAAGCAGAAAAGACGATCCAAGCTGGAGCTAGTGGAGATCTAATATTTGTGCTGAGTGGTTGTCTAGAGTTTAGTATTGGTTTATCTGATTGGATTCAGACCATATTACAAGCAGCTGGACTCAAAAAGGTACAAGCTACATTTAAGACTAAGGACTTGGTCTTCATTCTTGCCAAAAGAACTAATGAAATAGAGTTTGAATTTCCTCTAACTCAGCGACCTAAAGATTTTAAAGTTCCAATGACACTTGGAGGGGATGCTGGTTGGACATTTACCTATCCGGCATATTATGCCTTGATGGAACAGGTACATCAGTGGTTCCCTAAAGGAGAAACACTTAAGAAAGAAGATTATACCAAAGCAACAAAGGAAGAATTAGCAGATATATATGCTAAATATGGAGAAAATAAGCAGAAAGATCATGTGGATTCTGCATCTGAAGTACAGGAGAGTGTAGAAGGCTTGGAAAGTATAGGGGTAAAGACGTTTACTGAAGACGATGGTGGTAAAATCACACCTTTTGATAGTATCCAAATTAGCCAAGAGGAAATCAAAGCTGAAGAGGATAGAATCAAAGCAAAAAAAGAAGCTGAGAAAAAGGCAAAGGAAGAAGCTGAGAAAAAGGCAAAGGAAGAAGCTGAAACTACAAAAGGTAAATTCATAGCTGGAGCCAAGGATTTCTGGGCAAAACATGGTGATGAGATTAGTAAGGGGGCTGGAAAAATGTATGAAATGTACAAAAATAAAGATGAAACGCCTGAACATAAGAAACTAAGAGAAGAGACCGAAAAGGCGAAAAAAGAGTACGATGATGCAAAAGCGGAAACTAATCCAGATTGGCTCTTATCTGAAAGACCTGGGACTGGTGCCAAGGAAGCAGATATTACAGCATACGAAAAGAAGAAAAGAGATCATGATTTTAAACTCAAAGATCTAAAGGCTGCAGAGGATAAGGCAAAGAAGGCCTACACTGATAAACAAACTGAGCTAGAGGAATTGGAGCAAATAGAAAAAGCTCGTAGAGATCATATTGAGAAGCTTTCAACAGCAGGTGCTTAAGAGCTAAGTCTATTCAGGCCTTATAAAGTTCGCTTGTTTTTCTTAATTAATTGATAAAAAAATCAGTGAACTGTTGAAAGTTTCTAATGTATCAAAAATTGAATAATTATAATATCCATATTATATCATGAAAAAATGTAAAACGCCAGAGTTGGCAATTAAATCAGGGACAGCCTTCATTAAAATGCTCTTAAAAAAAGAGTTGATGCAAATAGGCTTTTCTAACAAGGAAAGTGACTATACTGAGAAGCGTGCTGAACAGTACAAATATTTCTACCATTCTCAGTTTCCTTATGATGAGGGAACAGCTCCTATACTATTTATAGGAAAAATCATCCCTCCAGCTTGGAAAAAATTTGCAAAGAAAGAAAAAACTTCCAAAGAATTCTCTGCAGGTGCTTGTATCTTTGATAAAGACACTGAAACCATCTATATGGTTCCTGGTATGGGTAAGGGAAGTAAGCCTAAAGTTGCCAATAAAGATGTTTGCAAACCATTATGCAAAAAATACATCAAACATGCTGTATTTGTTGCTGACATAAGCCCCAGCGCTACGCTTTCTGCTCCAGACGAAGCAGCAGAAAGTTCAGAAACAGATGTAGCAGTAGATACAAACTTTGATTTTGATAATTTTAATGAACAAGAGTGGAGAAACCAGCTAGCGGATCTTCAACAGGAATACACCTTGTGTAAGAAAATTCTAGAAGAAACAGTGGATGGATACTACAATGCTATACAGAGCATTGCTAAGACTCCTCCAAATCCAGAGTTTTTGATAGGAATAAAGCGCGCTATGTTGAAAATAGATAGTAGCGAAGACGGAGATTGTGAAATATTATTGAAGAATTATAATGCTCTAACAGAATTATTAGAGGATTGTCGTGATCCAAATCTTAAAAACACTCTAGTAAACGATGCAGACAATGTTAAACTAGGTGCAGATATTAAACAACTGAATGACAGCTTGAATGAAAAGAGACTGTTCATGCTAAATAATTGTGGACCAGCTAAGATGCTAGCCACAGATCCGACAGCAGAAATTCTAGACGATGTGGGAGCTAACCTAGTACCCAGTATCAAACAGTTGACTATGCTCATGGGAGATAATTATGATGGTGCTCTTGATGATCAAGGTCATGATCTAGAATCGTTGAAACCTGAAAATATTCAAGTTCCTAATATTCAGTGGCCAGATTAACACTACTGTCATAATCTGTTAGAACCAATAGTTGTAAGTCTTATCATCTTGTGTAGGACTTACAACTTTTTTTTTGGAGTTAAGTTTATTAGTGTATAATATAAAGTTTTTATGAGTTAAGTCGTGGAATATTTTATGACGGCGGATTAAAATACGTCGCTGCATTTTGATATTTTTTATATCGATGCAAGATCAAAAACAGAGCTACAGTAGAGCTCTTCAGGGTTAAATACAAATTAATTGTGGCTATCTACTTATATTCTGATTACCAATTAATAAAAACCTTCATGGACTATAGATATTATAGGCTGAGGGATGACTTCAACTTAAAAAACACTACTTTTGCGCAGTTTGAAATGGGACTTAATCTACAAAGATATAAACAGAAATATAAAATCTCTCTTAATGAAACTTCTTCTTGTTTTATGTTGCATACTATGCAATCTATCAAGCTACAGTCAAGATCGCTCAAGAAATCACCCTACTACTCAAGACCTGGACAGTCTCTTTATACTATTTCAGCAAAATGAAAATTATGAAGAACTATTAGCATTAGCTGAACCTATACTTCAAGGAGCAGAAGAAAAGGATACGGTGTATGCCAAGGCTCTTTTTTATAGTGCTTTGGCTTATGAAAAATTCAATGAACTAGAGCAAGCAAAGGATTATTGTAAGCAAGCAATGTATATTTGGGCATCAAAAGATCCGGGCAACCAGTATCATATAAAATCTTTGAAATGGTCAGCTGTTTTATCGGCTCGTTTGGGATATTATGAGGAAGCAGAACCCTTTTTTATAGAATATAATGAGTGGATTAAGAAATCTCTAGGAACGGATCATGCAAAGTATTCTCAAAGTTTG
>JAKVCT010000250.1 GCA_022448995.1 Saprospiraceae bacterium | reverse complement strand
TATCTGAAGAAGATGCCTTAAAAGCATTGACCACAACACCCGCCAAATTATTAAACGTAAGTAAGAAAATTGGTACTTTGGAAAAAGGTAAGGTAGCTAACTTTATTATCACTTCTGGAAATATTCTAAGTGAAAAATGTGTAATCTATCATAACTGGATTAAGGGAAAACCACATGTAGTTAAGATTATACCTTCTGTAGATATTAGAGGAACCTATGAGCTGAAACTTGCTAAGAATACGTATACACTAAAGGTAGAGGGGAGTGAGGATAAGCCTAAGATTAGTATGGTGAATCCAAAATCAGGTTCAAAAAAAGGGAAGAAAGGAAAGAAAGATAGTGCAGGTAAAGTGACGATTAAGCATACTCTGAAAAATGGTACTATTTCATTTGCGTTTGTACCTAAAAAAGATACTTCTAAGAAAGTACAAGATACTTACCGCTTATCAGGACGTGTACACGATGGAGAATGGTCTGGTCGTGCTGTAGATCCTCAAGGGAAATGGGTAAGTTGGTCTGCTAAACGTACCAAAGCTTTTGAAGCAAAACCATTGACTCTGCCTAAGAAAGTAGATATTAAAACATTAGGAGATGTATTCTATCCATTTGTTGGATACGGTCATACCAAGGAGAAGCAGCCTAAAGCAGAAACAGTTTTGGTTCAGAATGCAACAGTTTGGACAGGAGAAGCTCAAGGAAATTTAGAAAATACAGATGTCTTAATTAAGGATGGTAAAATAGCTAAAATCGGTAAGGGCTTAGCTACAGAGGGGGCTATCGTAATTGATGCTAAGGGCAAACATCTCACGGCAGGTATTATAGATGAACATTCTCATATTTGTATTAGTAATGGTGTAAATGAGGCTACTCAAGCAAGTTCTGCCGAAGTACGTATTGGTGATGTAGTCAACTCTGAAGATATGAATATGTATCGTCAATTGGCAGGTGGGGTAACCATGTCACAGTTGCTGCATGGCTCTGCTAACCCAATTGGTGGGCAGTCAGCTGTGATCAAATTCCGTTGGGGACAATTGCCTGAGAACATGAAGTTTGATAAGGCAAAAGGTTTTATCAAATTTGCTTTGGGGGAGAATGTGAAACAATCGAACTGGGGATCTGAGTATGGTATTCGTTTTCCACAAACTAGAATGGGAGTGGAGCAAGTCTACGAAGATTACTTCACTAGAGCTAGAGAATATGGGGAGGCGCGCAAAAAGTTAGGTGATAAGGTACGTAGGGATTTAGACTTGGATGCCATTTTAGAAATTCTAGATAAGGAGCGTTTTATTACTTGTCACTCTTATGTACAGAGCGAAATTACGATGTTGATGCGTGTAGCAGAACGTCATAATTTTAGATTAAATACTTTTACGCATATTCTTGAAGGTTATAAGATTGCTGACAAAATGAAGAAACATGGTGCTGGTGGTTCTACTTTCTCTGATTGGTGGGCATATAAGTTTGAGGTAATGGATGCGATTCCTTACAATCCTAAAATTTTAGATGATATGGGAGTAGTCGTAGCAATTAACTCGGATGATGCTGAGATGGGACGTCGCTTAAATCAGGAAGCTGCTAAAGGTGTAAAATATGGTGGAATGTCTGAAGAAGCTGCTTGGAATATGGTAACTTTGAATCCTGCTAAGTTGTTACAAATTGATGATTATGTGGGTTCTATTAAGGAAGGAAAACAAGCAGATGTTGTACTTTGGTCGGCTCATCCTATGTCTGTTTATGCACGTGCTGAAAAGACTTTTGTAGATGGTATTTGCTATTTTGATGAGAAAGAGGATCAGGCAAAACGTGCAGCGGTACAAATAGAGAGAACTCGCTTGGTTCAAAAGATGTTGGGCTTGAAGCAATCGGGTAAACCAACTCAACCTGTAGTACATATGCACTCTATTCACTACCATTGTGGAGATACTGGTCTAAATCATGTGGACTTTCTGCAAGGTTTGGACAAGTAGTGTATAAATACAGGAATATTTTTTGCAAAGCTTTTTGCTTTTGTGATAAGTAAATACCGGATTATTCGTGTAATCCTTAAACAACTGTAAGATAAAATTGAAAATATGTAAAGCTGATGGAGTTTTCTCTATCAGCTTTCTTATATTTAGGAAGTTGGTAACTATAGTGCCTAAAGTTTTGTTCTAAAATAAAGCTTGTATACATTGTGTACCTGTCAAAAAATCACTGAGAATACTTAATCTATGCATCATAAATACTTTTACAGCTACCAAGCCCTACAGGCAGACATCCTAGATAATTTGGATGCTGAAGAGTATACTGTGCAAACTTCTACCAGTCTGTTACCAAAAGAGATTGGTGAGATGAAGCAGCTCAAAAGCCTGCGTATTATCTCCTCCAAACAGATGACGGGGTTTCCTGATGAGTTTAAGAAATTGACCCAACTAGAAGAACTCTCCCTAGAGTTTGGTCACTTTAGAGAGCTACCTCCACAAGTAGCTGCATTAACTAATCTCAAGAGGCTTAGGCTCAAATACCTTAAGTTTAGTACAGATACAATCAACACTTGGTTTTTACTGAATCAATTAACTAACTTAGAGGAAATCGATATTACTTCTCTATATGTTCATTTGCCTAATTTGTTCAGCGTCTTACCTAACCTAACCCAACTCAAACGATTAGCCTTATCTTTTACGAGTAATACTGAGGCACAGATCTGGAAGCAATTTCCATTATTACCCAACTTGGAAGAATTGATATTAGAGTACGTTTTATCCAACCTTGAACGTGTACCTCAGTGTCTATGGAGCTTACCCAAACTGAGAATACTAAATATTCAAAATAATAATTTAGTCGATCTTAATCTCCCTAATAAAATAAAAAATACGGTATTAGAGGAGCTTTATTTGTTGGGGAATAAAATAGCTACTTTACCTGATGATTTGGCTCAATTAAGTAAATTGAATACCTTGAAGGTATCTACCTCTAGTGTGGAAAGTTTTCCTAATGTATTATTAAAATTTCCTCATTTAGAGAAATTGTCTATTTCTAGGCGTATTGAAAAAGATCATTTTTATTATAGACTATTAGATTTAGAACGCTTTTTTAAGTATGCAAAAGCAGATCAATATTCTGATAAGTACAAAAGTGTAGTGTTTTCTGTTCTAAAGAATAAGGTCTACTTGAAAAAAATAGGGAAAAGTACTTTGTTAAGTTTGTTGGAGTGTTCCTTGAAAACGCTACAAGAAGAAGTATTGGAAGAGTTGACAGCTCGAATCAAAAAAGGGAGCTTTGGAGAGCGAAAACCACTCAAAAAAGGTAGTAAAGTTGTCATCAAAGGAAAGTTAGCAGGTAGAGTATCAGAGATACGTGCCAAACTATCTAACTATGAGGTCTTATTGGGTAATAAGATCAATGCTACGGTTACTCATGTTGTTTTGGGAAGCAAGCCTAAGGAAGCTTATGTTTTGGCTCAACAGTATGGTTGTGCTTTATTAACAGAACAGTTACTATTAGATGAAATAAAAGAGTTAGAACCAGATCTACTGGAAAATGATGTGGTTAGATCTGAAGAACAATTAAATAATATTAGAGCCTTATTGGATTCTACAGATAATTCTAACATTCAGCTGGGATTGAGTTTAATTCAAGCTGGTGGAATCGCTAAGCATTTTCTGACAGAGATTTTCTTAATTTATAAAAACCCTAAGAATCGAAAAGGAATAGGGGCAAAGATTCACAAACAGGCAAAACGCTTGATTGAACAGCATGGAAACTCAACACTTAAAAATGTGCTCAAGCGACGTTTAGAGTTAGTCTCATCTTGGATTAACGAAAAGACTGTAGAGAAAAATATTCGTTTTTATTGCGATAGAACAGGTTTAGATCCATTTATCTTAGTAAAATCTTTGTACAAGGCACAAAAGGTTGGAGTATTATATGCTCTACATCACTTAAAACGGCAAGAGAAAATTGACTTTTTTACGCTTATGCTTCAGCAAGAAAATGGAAAGCTACTGTTACGTGATTATGATCTGGAAACTTTACCTAATGAGCTAACAGAAATTAATGCTGTCAAAATTCTAGACATCTCTTTCAATCGCTTTACTTCTTTTCCAAAACAAGTTTATAAATTTTCAGAATTGGAAGAATTACATTACTTTAGAAGCTACAGTACCTATCGTGCGATCCACTTTCCCAAACGTTTATTACAGCATAAAACGCTTCAACGGATTTATATGAATGGAGGAATGATAGGCTTACCCTCCAAAGAGGAGCAAAAACGTGCCAATTGTGAAATAATTATAAAATAAGTAGCTTGGATTTTTAGGCCTGAAGACTATTACTCAGCTTAGAAATTAGATCACAATATCAGAACAATTTTAAACCTAATTTTAGACAAGCTCTTATACTCAATCAACTTACTATGAAAAAAACGAAAACAAAAGTTGCCAAATTTAAAGTACGTGTGGTTTATGGGTTTTTACACAAACTCAAAATTGTACTACTAGGAGATATTATGCAAGGTAAATTAGCAGAAGGTATGTTAGTCCGTTTGTTACTGAATGATACCACTGTTGTCGGGAGCTGGCCAATTATTGAGGTCTTAAATATGGATTTTATTAATGATGAAGAGAATGAAAACTTTGTAGGTCTGATGTTACGCTGCAAGGATGAAGACGATTACAACCTTTTGAAGTCTTTGCGTGTTTATGATGAGGTAGTCTCTGTGGAGCCTTTACCAAAGGCAGAATAAGTATACAGTGACATAAATAATCTACAGGTGTAGTATCCAAATTAAATACTCTGTAATATGAATAAATGAATAATATCACAAGAATATTTTAGCTTTCGTTAAGTCTTTCAGGATTTGAGAACCCCTGTACCTTGATAGCTAAGATTAGTAACAATCAATACTATGGTCAGATTTGATTCTGACATTGCTAAAGCTATCAAAGTTTAGAATGGTTAAATCCATCTTTTCTATAAAAAAATCATTTATTATATATTACAAAGCTAGGTATTGTTAATAACATATGGGAGAAAAAGAAAAAGAAAAAGAACAGGAGAATTATGCAGACTGGGCATTGGCAAAACGTGTATTTGCTTTAGCCAAACCTTATAAAGGTATTTTTATATTAGCTGCTACACTATCTGTAGTGCTAGCCCCTATTGCTATCTTAAGACCTTATCTAGTACAGCGTTCTGTAGATGATTATATTCTAACCTATGATGTAGAAGGACTATGGGTGATGATTATATTATTGGTAGGTGTATTAATGCTAGAGGGGATCTTATATTATGTGTTTTCCTATTCTACCAGCTGGCTGGGACAGTCAATCATCCGAGATTTACGTTTGCGTGTATTTAATCATATTAATGGACTCCGGCTCACTTATTTTGATACAACGCCAATAGGAACTTCCACTACTCGAACGATCAATGATATTGAGACAATCAATAGTGTATTTTCTCAAGGGGTAATCACTATTGTTGCTGATATATTGACCTTGATTTTTGTGTTGAGTATAATGCTTTGGACAAGTTGGAAATTGACCTTGGTTTGTCTGATTACCTTACCTTTGTTAATTATTGCAACCTATATATTTAAGGAAGCAGTTAAGAAAGCTTATGAAGTTGTTCGAACACAAATTTCAGAGATGAATGCCTTCTTACAAGAACGTATTACAGGGATGCGAATTGTGCAGATTTTTAATGCAGAAGATAAGGAATTAAGTAAGTTTGAGGAAATCAATAGCAAGTATACTAAAGCCAATATTAATTCTATCTTTTACTATGCCGTATTTTTCCCAGTTGTAGAGATTCTATCAGCAACTTCTTTAGGTTTAATGGTTTGGTATGGTGCCAAGGGAGTCATTGGAGGTGAGGTAACTATTGGAGTTTTGATTGCTTTTCCATTATATTTAGGTATGTTGTTTCGTCCGGTGCGTATGTTGGCAGATAAGTTTAATGCATTACAAATGGGATTGGTAGCAGCCAAACGTGTATTTGATATCTTGGATGATACCAATCAGATTAAGAATGAAGGTACTTTTAAGACAGAGAGTCTAAAAGGTGATGTGAAATTCGAAAATGTATGTTTTACCTATGAACAAGATACTGTCCTAGATGAAGTGCAAAAGTGGATTTTGAAGAATGTCAATTTTAGAATTGAGGCTGGTGAAACTTTGGCAATTGTTGGAGGAACAGGTGCGGGAAAAACAACTATTATCAATATTCTGAATCGTTTCTATGAGATTCATAAAGGATGTATTTTTATTGATGGTAAAAATATCCAAGAATATGAATTATACAACCTGAGAAGCCATGTGGCTATTGTTTTACAGGATGTGTTTTTATTCTCAGGTTCTGTATTAGAGAACATTACCTTGAGAGATCCTTCAGTGAGTAGAGAACGTGTTATTGCTGCATCCAAAATGATTGGTGCAGACGAATTTATAGAAAAGCTACCAGGTGGTTATGACTATCAGGTGATGGAGAGAGGAGCCACCTTGTCCATGGGGCAACGCCAATTAATTTCCTTTGTTCGAGCTTTAGTTTTTGACCCTAAGATTTTGATCTTGGATGAGGCAACTTCTGCTATTGATCCTGAAACGGAACGCATTATACAGTATGCTATAGAAAAGCTGATTACCAAACGAACTTCTATTATTATTGCACACCGTTTATCGACTATTCAGCATGCCGATAAGATTATGGTGATGGAAAAAGGGGAAGTAGCAGAAATAGGTTCGCACCATGAATTAATGCAAATGGAAAATGGTCATTATCGGGAATTGGTTGAAGCTGCACATGCTATTCATCAGGATTAATCGCTGTAGTATTCCAAAGCTGCCTACATAATCTACACCATAAGTAGCAGAGCAAAGGAAAGATAACAAAGCTCATCTTATTTAGTGCATAAGCGCCTTCCCAATCCATATGGATCAAGTGCATCAAGGCACGTGTTAGGCCGCAGGCAGGGCATTCCTGTTCAAACAAAACTACTGACAAACATAGGCTTTGTCCTTTATCAAAATAATCACTAGGTAATACCAACAACAAAAAAGGAAGTGCGAACAATAGGATCGCACTTCCTTTTTTTAGCAAGTTTAGATAGGGATATTTATTTTGTAGATCCCTTCGGGGGGGAGTATTTGGAGAAGGTATCATTCATTTGGATTAGGTTAAAGGCATTTTGAAATCCCTAACTTGTTAGATAAATAATTGAATGCCAAATGCCAAAGAAATAAGTAGGTGGACATAATTAATTTTATAATAATTTACAAGAATTTTTGATGCTGAACGAGGCGAAAAACGTAGGGAT
>JAKVCT010000025.1 GCA_022448995.1 Saprospiraceae bacterium | reverse complement strand
TTTTTTTTCGCTGATAGCGCTGGTGGCAGCAAAGCTGACCACTAGTCGGCTTCGCCTCTGTCCGCAGAGCGGCTATCCACTCAAAACCACGAAGTGCTCAGCGAAGCTAAAAGAGGCTCAAATTGATCAAACCACGAAGTGCTCAGCGAAGCTAAATCATCTTAATTTCTGCATCAAATCTAATTTTTAAACAACTTCAATAAAAACTCAGTTAAGGGTTGGTTATAGACTTAGAGCTTGTCTAAAATTAGTGTATTTGTTAATATGAGTACAATTTTTTCGCTTAGACGAGCCTCATTTTTGAGCTAATAGCTTAGCTATTGGCAAAAAAATAGGTAAAGTATAAAGGAACCACGAAGTGCTCAGCGAAGCTAAAAAGTGCTTTCATATTACATTTTAAAATGATTTTAGACAAGCTCTTAAATAATAAAATACATAATGATCAAATTTTACAGAAAAACAGTACTTCTTTTATTTATAATCTGGACTAGCATATCCTTAAAAGCTCAGAATACAGAGGTAGGGGAAGTTGTCAAAGGAAGTATCTTAGTGATGTTAGATGCTCAATCAGATATAAACCAGTTTTTGAGAAATCCTTTATTTAGGTCAATTATTCGAAAAGGAGAAACTGCAAGTTCTGCTTGGAATCTACATGAATTGAAGTATGATGTCAATGAATTGAGTTTAGATGATGTATTGAATATACTTCGAGCAAATGAAAATATTCTGTTTGCGCAAGCCAATCACTATGTTGAGCTTCGCCAATTGCCCAATGATCCCAAATATGATCTTTGGCATTGGAATTTGGATAGCTTAGCTGCTCCCCAAGCATGGGATTATACTACAGGTGGTAGTAGTGCAAATGGTGATGCAATTGTAGTTGCGGTCATTGATGAAGGTTTTGACGTAGATCATGAAGACTTAGTGAATAGAGTATGGAAAAATACTGCAGAAATTCCAGACGATAATATTGATAATGATAATAATGGCTATGTGGATGATTATTTAGGTTGGAATTTTACGAACAATAATGATGGACATACTGCAGCTACACATGGAACATCGGTAGCTAGTATTATTGGGGCAGAAGGGAACAATGGAATAGGTATGACTGGTATTAACTGGAATGTACAACTGATGTGCCTAAGTGGTACTGGAAATACTATGGTGACTGAACTCGGTGTTTTGGAAGCCTATGCATATATTTGGGAACAGCGCAAACGTTATCGTACGTCTTCTGGAACTGAAGGGGCATATGTGGTGAGTACCAATGCATCCTTGGGCATTAATTATGCAAAAGCAGAAGATTATCCAATTTGGTGTGCTATTTATGACTCACTAGGACAGGAGGGGATTTTGAGTGTAGCTGCAACAGCCAATAGCGCAGTAGATGTAGATGTACAGGGCGATATGCCTACTACTTGTGCTTCAGAATTCCTAATTAGTGTTACACAAAGTACTCAAGAAAATGCATTGCATGGTTTTTCGGGCTATGGTGTAACTCATATTGACCTGGCTGCGCCAGGTGCGGTCTATGCTGCGCGCCCGAATGATAGCTACAACACCTTTGGTGGGACTTCTGGGGCAGCGCCACATGTGGCAGGAGCGATAGGGCTGCTCTATGCGCACCCAAATGCAAAGTTTGGCGACTTGCAGCGTGAAGATCCCAAAGCAGCAGCACAATTAGTAAAGCGTGTAATCCTAGAATCGGTAGATCGTTTCAATGCTTTTGATGGGAAGACCGTTTCAGGAGGTCGTCTAAATATTGGGCAAGCTATGGTACTTTTGGATGCTTATTTTAGTCCACCCTCAGAGACTGGAATAGAGACGATTTTTCCCAATCCAGTGGAAACGAGTGCACAAGTAAAATTGAATTTATCACAGGCAGGAACTTATCAGTTCGCTATTTTCAATATGCAAGGGCAAGAACTTTCCACTACGGATTTTACGGTTGCTGAACCTATTGTTCAATACAGAGCATTAGAAGTAGGAGACTGGGCAAGGGGAACTTATATTATACGCTTGACTTTGGGGAAAGACTGCTGGACAGCTCGTTTTGTGAAGTAATCCCTTTTTTTGAGGGGATTATCTTGGATGGCTTGATTTTAGTTTGAACCTAATTTTTGATAAAAAAAGGGATTTTTTTTGAATAAAAACATAAACCTAAGCAGCAGCCCCAAAGAAAGCTTCGTTATAAGAGTAATTTTTCATAAATTGTAGAAGTCTAAAACGTCCAAGATATATCTACATATTATGTACAAAAAAACCCTATAGATTCACTCTTTAAGCGTTTTATGATTATTTCAAAAAAGACCTAATTCTATGGATCTTGTGCTGAATTTAAGTAAAAGACAAAAACGGACAGATACGAAGCAGCAGAGCAAAGAGCAAGCGATGGTAGAAGGTTGCTTAGCTGAGGAGCGTTGGGCACAAAAAGCACTCTACGAGAGCTTTTATGGGAAAATGATGGGTGTCTGCTTGCGTTACTCCAATAATTACGAAGATGCGCGTGATATCCTCAACGAGGGTTTCATCAAAGTATTTCGATATTTACATCGTTATAAAATTGGTACTTCTCTTAGCAGTTGGATACGAAGGATCATGATCAATACGGCTATTGATTATTATCGCAAGGCTATCCGTCACCGCACAGAGGATTTGGAACAGGCTTATCACAAGTCTTGCCCAAGTGCTGATGCATTGAGTCAGTATTCTGTAAAAGAAATTATGGCAGTGATTCAGAAATTGCCACCTTCTTACAGGGCTGTCTTTAATTTATATGCGATTGAAGGTTTCTCGCACAAAGAAGTTGCGGCAACCTTAGGTATTTCAGAAAGTACCTCTCGTTCCAATTTGGTAAAAGCGAGAAACAAATTAAAAAAATTACTCTCAAATTATCGACAATTATAGTTCGTACCTAAATCTATGTGATAAAAATGAATAAGGATTTTGACAAAGATTTTGACTTCATCGATGAGTTTGCTAGGGATGCACTGGGAGATTTTGAGGTAGATTTTAATCCTGATGATTGGGATAGAATGGAGGAGGCGTTAGATAAAAAGAAACATTTGCGTCCTCGACTTTGGTTACTCAAATCGGTAGAACTTGGTATTTTAGTCTTGGCTATTTTTACCATATTTAACTTTACACAAGGAAATTCACCGAATGCTAATAATGCTTCAAACTTGAAGGTAAATGATGTAGCTTCCAATAAAATGATTAATGTAGGAGCTTCTGATTTAAATACAAGTACAACTGAAGGCCAAGCCTCTTTGACGAATGCAACTAGTACTGATGATGATGCTTCTACTTTACAGCTAGGAAAACAAAGCTCAGGCTTGGAAAATACTGTATCAAACATGTTACAGGATGCTCCTAAAGAAAGTATTTTGAGAGAGCAGCAACCAACAAGTAACCGTTTTAACCAGTTTTTGAACACTAATGATCATTCAAGGACTATTCCTTCATTCAAAAAATCTAACTCTATTGATAACACAATTACATCTTCTTCTCTTTTAGGTTCTTCCAACTTTGCATCAGAGCTTAATGCTTCTGCAAATCATAGAAACTCAACATTAGCTGATGCTAGTACTAACAACTCGATGAATTTATCTTCATCTGATGTGAATCATTCAATTACTGCAGATCAGAATAATAATACATCTGTTACTGAATCAGATCAGCAAGATAAGAATATTAATACGGAGCATTCTAATCATACAGAAAACTCAAATGATGTAAGTATGCATAATAATGCAACAGGTTTAGTCCCTAATACTGATTTAGGAACAGATAAGCCAGAGATGAGCGAGACGATTGCTGATCGTGCATTATTGTCAACAGAGGAATTAGCTGCTTTACCATTTGAAGATAATGTTGGAGATGATCCAATATTTGAATTAAAAAAGCAAGAACTGGAATTACCATTCAAACCTGAATTAAGAATTGGGTTTATGGCTGGATGTGAATATAATACGGCTTCTTCTTATGGTCGTGGTGGAATTGGTGGGCATACTGGTATGGTACTAGATATTGATGCAACTGAGTTTTTCTTCATTTCTAGTGGATTGAGTATCGCTCAAAAACGCTTTGTTAACAATGAAACATATACTGTAGATAATACTGCTAATGAAGGTCTAACACATACAGTAACTGAAGATCGTCAAGTAAATATGACTGTAGTAAATGTACCTATTTTAGCACAGTACTCTGTATTCAAAGATAATAAGTGGCGTATATCAGTAGGTAGTGGACTTTCTATGAACTGGATTGGTGTGAAACACTTTTCAGGAACACGTTTTACCAGTAACCAACAAACTTCTGGTGGTTTGACGATGACTTCTGTTCTGAATCCATTGGATTATGAACAAGGCTTATTCCAAGGTGATATCATTCAGAATAACTTCTATGTAGGAGCTTTGGCAGGAGTGACAATTGAGCGTAAACTTGGTTCTCGTTTGAGTCTATTTGTAGTGCCAACTTATCAGCATTCTATTAGTCGTTTTGGATCAACCAAAGGAAGTTTAGGAACACTATCTTTCAGTGTTGGGTTGAAAACGTCAATCAAATAATAGATATACAAACTAATTACAATTACATAATTGACTTTTATCGTTTCTTTTTAGATTAATGGGTATAAGTAAAAACGGAATCTGTATCTCGCAGATTCCGTTTTCTGTTTGTGACAAACTTAGTGTTTTTTGTATTCACAGTGCTTTATAAGCTAAGTTAATTAATTTTATGGTTGATTTTTATTGGCGCAGAGCTAGCAGTCTGCGCTTTAGAGAGGGAGGTTTGCTTTGCAGAGCACTTCGTGGTTTTCGTCCTTCTTTGTTGCTGACAACCCATATAGTCCGATTGATCCAGTTGGGTAGATTTTACTAAATTGTTAGCGAAACTGAGCTCCATTTTTTGGTTTGACCTGACTTTTTTCTGGGTAAAACAATGATTTCTTTTCTAGAACTGCCTGTAATTTGTTGATTATCAATTGATTAACCTATAGCATTGTTGGACTAGGAGTATAAAAAAAGCCTTATATCCTCGAGTTTTAGAAAGTTAGGGTTCTCGGATATAAGGCCTTGGAGTTGGATTATCGTAGTATTATGCTACTTTAGATAATAGGGTTTGATTAATCTTTTTTCCAACCTGGAGGATAAACACCAAATTCATCATACTCCCATTCTTTTTCTTGGTATCTATTACTATTGAACTCGATCCATACACATACTCCCCAGTTTTCTGGATCCCAGCCAGCCGGTAGACTTTTGGGGATATTAATAGAGTAGGTTTTATAATGTCTTTTTTCGATGGTGAAGAATGTTTTCTCAAAGGCAATTCGTTTATTACCATAGTAAAGTTCAATCCACATTTCTGCATTATGGGTGTCGTTGTAGAACCAATCATCATCTTTTAGTTTTAGATCTACTGTTACATCCATTTCATCACCGAAGTCATAGTCATTAGTGTCTGTCTTTATTGTCATAGACTGTATGGTAATATCATATACTTGGCTACTTACTGCATCACTAGCAATATCTAAACCTTCAGCAGCATAGTCGGCAGCTACAGATGCAAGAGCACCTAAATCATGGATAGCATTTGACATCAAACGACTTACTTCAATTAATCCATCTTGTGCTTTCTTGAGAATATCTTCGATATACTGCTGATATTCTTTCATCTTCTTCTCAAGTTTGATCAAGGTAGCCCCTTTAGTAAACTCAACTTCTTTTGGTGTGAACATGACGCTTTTGTACTGATTCATCTTAGACTTCATGACCAAGAATTCACCTTCAGGAAGCTTATAAGTTATAGAAAGGTGACCACTCAAACCATCATAAACAGCATCTAATGCATCTGCAATATAACCTGCAGGTCCCAAGCTAAATTCTATACCGGTGTTGATTCCACCAACCAAGTTACCAAGTTCTATTTTTGGACCTTTATTGTTCGCACTAACTTTTGCTTCTAGATCTGCAAACATACGAATATATGGACTTGCTTTAGCTTGTACTACTTTTGCTAATAATAATCCGAAAGAGACATCTCCCTTAAGCTCTGCACCTACACCAAATTTGACTTCGCTACTCAATCCATCAGACCAATCAATCTTACTTCCACCTTCTACCTTGGCAGAAGCACTTAGTCCAAAACCTGCAGTGAAATCAATACCTGGAATAATTGGAATGTGAACCTCAGCAGAGAAAGAAGCTGTGATCGATTTGGTCAAAGAAGCAGAGATATTGTCCCAAGTGACAGCAAAATTAGCACTTGTCTTGCTCTTTACGCTAGCACTTGTATTCGAATAGCTATTTCCTTCCTTCTCCGCTGTTCTTTTTTCTGCATCTTTTTCGCCGCGTGTTTTTTCATCCTGGCTATGTCGGTGAGTAGTTTCGTCACCAGGCTCAAACTTGAGCTCTACACTACGTAACCAGCTCTTATTAGCCTCTTTGAAATCACTGATTTCTTTTACAACAGCATCAATTTGTTTTTGCTCAGCAGGGGTGATATGCCCCTTGTCGATTATACCATCACCATCATCATCATTATTCTCTAATCTATGTATAGTATCGGTTAGTTTTTGTTGAAGTTTTTTTAATTCTTCTACAACTGATTCATTTCCCATTTTATAAGGTAGTTTTAAGTGTGTTTAGGATTTTTTTGAATAAAAAATATTGAGTATAGATATATGTAATGTTTTAAGCACCTAACTTTTTCAACATATCATTTACTTCTCCCAATAGATCTTTCAATCCTTGGATACTATTTTTTCTATTTACTTTTGTTTCTTTTTTATCTTCTTTTGTAACATCGTCTGCAGTAGCACTAGGTGTTAGCTTGTTGATGGCAGCCTTGATTTTATCAATGTTAGGCAAGAAGGCGATTACTCTATCGTAATGTTTTTGTAATGCATCTTTGACCTTGATTTCTGCATTATCATAAAGTCCTTTCAACTCATTGATTCTACCTAAGAGTTCTTCCGTCAATTCAAGATCCTTTGCACTAACTTTCTTTTGTTTGATATTAGGGATAATTTCTCCTTTGACCGTTTCTTTGATACTAGCACCAATACCCTTGATTAAATCTTTCATTTTGTTGATTGTGTCTTTGGGGTTGGTTTTGGCTTCATCCTTGGCACTATTATCTGCTGTATTGTCTGTAGCTTTGTCCGTGTTATCTGTTGTACTATTTGTAGCTTGATCATTAGATACAGTAGTTTGGTCATTAGTAGAAGAATCTGTATCTTTTTTGTCGTTCTTAACACCTTGGCAAATACTAACATTTGTGATACCAGCTCTTTTCAGAAGTATTTTTAGCAATTTCTTCATTTCTGTGATCTTCATGTTCCCCTTCTGAACTTGAAGAAACAAGATATCATCCATAATGTAGCAGTTGCCATACAATACCCCTTTTTTATCTTCTTTGAACGCTATTTTAGCTTGTTTCTTCCAAGCTGGGTTTTTCGCTCCTAAAATAAATAGGGGATGCTCTGTTTTACAAGAAAAGGTATGCTTTTTCCTTACCAAAAAGGGTATCGTATTATCTGGAGCGTCTCCTCCAGGAATCTCTTTAGCTTTCATCTCAGTAGAAACACGTACAGTCTCTTTACGTAAAAGAGCAAAGTTCACTTTGGATAGGTTTGCCGGTTTAATTTTTGTCTTCATGTATCCTTTTAAAATTAGAAATTATATTTGTTTTCGTAAAAAAATAAGAGAGTGACTAAACAACTTCTTTTTATAATTTTATCAATGCAAAAATATTTTGCCCAAAACAGGCTTCGTCTTGACATGATATGTCAAGACGAAGTAATATACCGTTTTTTCTAATAAAAAAAAGTGGTTTTTCTAATGAAAAAAAAGGACGATATAGCATTAAACCTAGCACTTTATCATCTCTTAACCATATATATATTTAAGTAATTTGTTATCAATGAATTAAGCTGACCACATAAAGAAATTGTCATTTTCCCATTCTTTTTGTTGGTACTGATTATTATTAAATTCAACATAAACACAAACGCCCCATTTTTCATTGATATAGTTGGATGGGGGGATATAATCATCGACATCCTCAGGAGCCTCATCATCATTTGCCCAAGAAGGATCTAGGTTTTTAGGTATTTTTATCGTACAAGTATCTTGGAATTGTCTTTTGATCTTAAAAGAACAAAAGGCCTCTGCTCCATCGATTTTAGTTTCTCCATAGTAGAGTTCTACCCAAATATTGCCATAATGTGTATCATTATAGAACCAATCGTCGTCTTTTAGTTTTAGATCTATAGTTATATCCATTTCTTCTCCATAATCATAGTGAATATCATCTAAGGTAATAGTCATTGAATCAATAGTAAGATCTTTAATTTGTGCCCTAGCTGCGTCACTTAGTGAGTTGCTCATGGCAGTAACTAAATTTGCCATAGTATTAATTTTCTGCGTAATAAATTTAGCAGCCTCAATGACACCGTTTTTAATTTGATTTATAAGATATTTTAAGTATTCAATATAGTTGTTGATTACTTCTTCTAGAGCAATTAGTGTATCTCCTTTAGAAAAAGTTACATCCGTTGGACCAAACATATAGGGAAGATAGGTATCCATTTTGCTCTCCATTTTCAGGAATTCTCCTTTGGGAAGCGCATATTTTAAGACTACATACTCACTAAGACCATCATAGAGGGAATCTAGTGCTTCTGCAATCCATCCAGCAGCTCCAAGTTTGAATTCAATACCTGCATTGATCCCACCAGTTAAATTTCCTATTTCTATCTTAAATTCATTCCCCACAGTCACTTTATTATCTAATTGAGCATTAATACTAATGGAGGGCTCGGCAGTAGCTTCCACTAAACCTAAAACCGATAAACCAATGGATACAGTTCCTTTTAATTCTGCGTATCCCTTAATATTAAACTCACCATTAGCTTCCGACCAATTGACCTGGGGGCCCATGAGATTCCACTTTGTGTTGGCTTTGTCTGTCCATTGCATTTTTGCACCAGTTTCTACACCTCCTTTAGCTTCTAAACCAAAGCCTAATTTCAAGAATAAGCCAGGTGCAATAGGTGAATAAGAATTACCCTTAAAACCTACAGAAATAGCACTACCAATGCTTCCCTCGATAGAATCCCAAGTCAAGGATCCATTTATCGTGTTCTGTTTAGTGATACTTCCAGCTGCATTATTATATTCTGTATGATTTTGATTCGCTTGTTTTTCTTCAGCTTCTTTTCTTTTGCGAGTTGCTTCATCTTGTGTGGAGGCAATAACCGTTTCATCTGGTTTCTCAAATGAAAGTGAGGCATTATTTTGTGAAGGTTCTAGCAGAGCTTTATGCCTTTCCTTAAACGTAGCGACTTCTTGTGTAATACCGTCTATGATTTCTTGCTCCATTGGAGTAAGATGACCTCTATCAACAATCCCGTCGCCGTCATCATCATTATTTTCAAATTGCTGAATAGTGGTTTCTAATTTAGTCTTGAGCGCTTGGAGGGCTGTAATAACATCGTTATTATTCATGGGTTTAGAAATGTTTGGTTGTGTTATTGGAATATGTGTTTCTCTCTTCATTTTTTGGTTATTGGAAATTCGAAGAGGGGATTAGTACTATAAAGTTAATTAAAAAAAGGAATTTTCCAATGCATTGTTTATTAATGTTTTATAGATGCTTTTGATAGTTGTCTAAATAGAAGATGCTTACTCTAGCATCAACTAAAGTAAGCATCAAGTTATCAAATAATATAAATATATTATGAAGTCAATAGTCCTTCAAACTCTTCTAATGTTTCCACTGGCTTTTGGCAAGCATAATTCTCACACAAGAATAATAGCGTCTTATCACCATGTTCTTTATCCTTTAGCAAGGGGAGGGTAGCATCTGCTTTGGAAGCTGCACCGAGTACTGCAGAAGGAAAATAAAACTGTTGTATTTCCTTAATTAGTTGCTTATAATCCTTGCCCAAGACAGCAATTTCCTTGATTCCATAGACTAAAGGATAAAGTATATTGGCCCAATTTGCAAAAGATTGAGGGAATTTTTGGATACTTTTTAGCATTTTAGCTAACCCTTGTTCTACTTTTTCCTTGTACTCAGGTATATCTAGAAAAGCGCTAATTTTCAATAGGTTATGAAACATAGTGGAGTTCCCAGAAGGTGTAGCATTGTCATACAAATTCTTTTTGCGCAGAATGACATCGGTCTGTTCAGAAGAAGTGTAATAGAATAGTCCTTCATTTGTATCATAAAAGTACTTTAGACAATATTGTGTGAAATTCTGAGCAGCAGTTAGATATTTCTTATCAAAATTGATCTGATAAACTTCTAAACAAGCTTCTATCAAATTTGCATAATCGTCTAGAAATGCTTGGTATTTTGCTTTTCCATCCTTGTAAGTATGATACAGGGCCGCACCTTCTTTTTGGAAGGTTTTCATCAAGAAATCAAGTGTTTGCTCTGCTGTATCTTTATATTTTTCCTGCTGAGTTGCTCGATAAGCTTTGGCATAAGCTGTAACTAAAAGTCCATTCCACGATAAGAGAATTTTATCATCTAGACCAGGTCGGATACGTTGAGCTCTACTAGCCAAAAGATGTCTATGAATCTTGTCCAATTGCTTCTTTAGTTCCGTATAATCTAAGTCCTTAGCTTTGGCAAAATCTTCCAAAGTTTGTTTTCTATTCAGGATATTGCTATGTTCCCAATTACCTTCTTCACTGACATCATAAAATTCGAGTGCCCATTCCTCTCCTAAATCTAGATGATCTGAAAATTCCTGTGCTGACCAAACATAAAATTTACCCTCCACACCTTCAGAATCAGCATCAAGAGCAGCATAAAAACCTCCATTTTTCGCATGCATTTCACGCTCCAACCAAGTAATAGTTTCCTCAATCGTAGTTTTGTATAGATCATCTTTGGTATATTGATAAGCATCAGCCATTAGATGGATCAAAAGTGCATTATCATATAGCATTTTCTCAAAATGAGGAACTAACCATTCTTTATCTACCGAATAGCGTGCAAATCCTCCACCAAGTTGGTCGTAAATTCCGCCAAAAATCATCCCTTTCAAGGAACGATTCAGATGGTCCAATGCTACTTCGTCTTGAGTATAATAATGATAATTGAGACAAAAACGCAGTGCCATTGTGCTAGGGAATTTAGGTGAGTGTCCAAATCCCCCTTCTACTGTATCAAAGTTGTCTTTTAATTTATCAAAACTTTCTTGAATAATATTTTTTGTGAAAGTTACTTCTTCTGTGATATCTAATTTAGATAGGAAATAACTATCTGAACGCTTAACATATTCTGTTACAGATTTTGCTTGGTCTTCAACTTCTTCTCGTTTGTTGAAAAATGCATTAGCAATATTGTTGAGAACCATAGGCCAGGAAGGTCGATTATGTGCTTTTTGTGGAGGGAAGTAAGTACCTCCAAAAAAGGGTTGCCCATCAGGCAACAAAAAACAGTTTAGAGGCCAACCACCACTACCATTGGTGATGGCTTGTACAGCTTCCATATAGATATTATCAACATCAGGACGTTCTTCTCGATCTACTTTGATATTAATAAAATAAGTATTCATAAACTTAGCAATCTCTTCATTTTCAAAAGATTCTCTTTCCATTACATGGCACCAATGGCAGCTTGAGTAGCCAATACTTACCAGAATAGGTTTATCTTCTAATTGAGCTTTCTTGAATGCTTCTTCTCCCCAAGGATACCAATCTACAGGGTTATGTGCATGTTGCAATAGGTAGGGACTCGACTCCTGAATTAGTCGATTGGTATATTTTTTTGAACTCATTTTTTGTAGTTTTTGTAAGCATTATTAATTGCATCAAACAAGAGTTGAGCAGCAACCTCATAGCCACCTTTCGTTAGATGAATATAATCTCGCTGAGCTAATCCGTTAGTCTGCCAAGTTCGAATAGAGCCTTCTGCACCCATAATCTGATAAAAGTCCCAAAAAGCAGTCTGATATTCGTTTGATTTCTTGTTCAAGAGTTGACTAACTTCTTGTGGATGTTTGGTCTTATATTTTTTTTGTAATAAGATGTCATTAGGCGAAACTAAAAGAATTGCATCACAATTCGTTTCTTGCTGAATCGCTTCTACGAATTTATTAATTTGAGGTGACATCCGATCATCAGAATAATTGGCATCATAGGCCTCATTTGTACCTAAGGATATAATAATTAAATCTGCATCTAGTTCATTAAGTTGTTGAATAAAATCTTGAGATCGGTTATAACTTCTGTAGGTTGCACCATTAACTCCAATCATATGGTACAGAACACCAGTGGATTGTGTATTCTCAAGGATAGTGCCTTGCAATATAAATTGTTTTTGGCTGGCAGCTTCCTTTTTTCCAAATAGACTAAAGGCGGTTTGAGGCATTTCAAAAAAGATACTACTACTGCTGATATCTGTATTTTGGTGTGGGATCGTTTTGGCATTTTCAGGACAGGTTTCATGCCAACCTCCAACAACTTGAGAAGTATAAATGGAACTACCTTTTTGATTGATTAGCGTTAATTTGTCAAAGGTATAATCTTCTTGATAGGCTTCACGAATTTTAAAATTCCACCTAAAATTCGAATCATAAGTTCGTAGACTAAAACCACTGATCCCTACAGGAATTTTATGATTACCTTGAATATTCATTTGCCGTTCCCAACTCACATTTGATTTAGAATATAAGTCAGCCGGTGCATTACTGCGTGCTAGACGATAAGGAAAAACCAAACCACGTCCAGCATTCCCATACGCAGACTGTAATAAGCGACGTAACTTACCTGAGAGTTGTCCAGCTTGTAGGTGAGAGTCTCCAATATGGATAATACGCACTTGTTGTCGTTGTTTCTGCTCTAGTGCATTTAATTTTTCAAAAAAGCTTCTTAGATATTCTAGGGATTGAATTTTATTTTGGTCTTGTTGGATAAACTCCGGAATAGATACTCTTGGTTCATTGATTAAAGGATGTTTATCTTCTGAGTTTGAAGGACTAGAAGACATTGCATCTACAGGACTTATTGTATTTTCTGTAGGAGGAGGATCAGATAGATTTGTAGAGAAAATAGGCTTTTTACTTAGGCTACTTGATGAGTTGACAGGGTCAGATTTGGGATAAAAAGCAAGAACAGCCAACCCAGAGACAATTAGGATTTTGAATCCATTTATGAGCATAATAACTTGTTTTAGTCGAGTTTTGTAGGATGGAAAACCAGTTGTAGCAAGAGCGTTTTACTGTTCTGTAGAAACTTTATCTCTTGAATTTAACTCATGATTTTCAGTTTTATTTAATCACAATAGTCTATGACTTTTTGTACACTCTGAAAGACTCAGCTAAACTGACCCTTCACAGACTATTGTAGTCAATTGCAGCTTTTAAGATTACGTATAAAAAGGACTTTTGTTTAGTACTCTGTAACCTGAATTTTAAACATTTTTAATCAGAGCTTTTATTAGCGCAGAGCTAACCCCGAAGGGCTCTACGAAGTAAACCACGAAGTGCTCAGCAAAGCTAAACCCCGAAGGGTTCAGTGAAACTAAAGGTCTGTGTTATGGATAGATGCAAATGATATTTAAGGCGAAAGCTCTTAACACTTAGTTTCGCTAAAAACTTAGTTAAATTTACCCAACTGGATCAAGTAGATATATTTTGTAAGCCTGTCCACTAAGTACAAGCTATTTAGCTGCGCTTAATTATATTTTCTTCTTCTTTTTGTAGTCTGTAATGTGAATATGATGGGAACAATATTGATAATCTTCTTCTACATTAGATGCAATTATAAGCAAACGTTTGCCTAAGGCATAATTTTCTAATAACTGCTGGTACCAACTTACTCCTTGCCGATCAAGTGTAATAGTGGGCTCATCTAATAATAGAACAGGTGTTTGTGAACAAATAGTTAGAGCTAGTTTGACACGTTGTTTCATTCCCGAAGAAAAATACTTCAAGGGCTTTTGGTGGCTACTTTTGGAAAATTGTAGAAGCTCTAATAAATCTTTAGGAGCTAGATTGTTCTGATAAGTTTTAAATTTTTGATGAAAATTAAGCATTTCTATCAAAGTAAATTCTTCTACTAATTGAACATAAGGAGCTGTGTAACTAATCCACTGATAAACTTCAGCTACAGGTATTTCCTTACCTGCTTGTGTAAAATGGATACTTCCTTTGGAGGGAGATAAATAAGCAGAGAGTACTTGCATAAGGGTTGATTTCCCAGAACCATTGTGCCCTAGAATTGCATAGTTTTCTCCACTTATAAATGTATAATCTATATTTCTAAATATCCATTCGTACTGGTAGCGTTTGCTAAGCTGCTTCAGTTGAATCTGCATAAATGTTCGATATTCGGTTTGAAAGCTTTATAGAATTATCAAAAAATCATAGAATCAGTTTGGAGCTGGTGTATGTGATTGTATGAATACATTATTTTTATTTAGACAAAATTGATTGATTCCTCAGAGGAGGGGACAACAAATACATATAAGGTCTAAAAACCTAAAATAGAATAGTTTTTCATATACTATTTTAGCAGAAATCTAGGCATACATTTATTTACGGGATATAGTTTTGGGTCCCTTGATCACACCATTTCTAGACTGTTTGACAAAATCGCAAATCATCTGACGTTCTTTGCTGTCTTCTATCTCTGTTTCAATAGCTTTTAAGGCCTGTGTTCGATTCTGGTGTTGCACAAATAAGGTATGATAAATATTGCGAACATGACGAATCTTAGCATCAGAAAAGCCTCTTCTACGAAGCCCTACAGTATTAATACCAATATAAGATACTGGATAACGTGCAGCACGGACAAACGGAGGTACATCTTTGTTGACCAAAGATCCACCACCCAACATACAGTGTGCTCCGATACGGGTGAACTGGTGTACAGCTGTCATACCACCCAAAATTGCATTATCCTCTACTTCAACATGGCCAGCCAACGTAGCATTATTGGCTAGTATACAGTGATTACCCACCGTACAATCGTGAGCTACATGGACATAGGCCATTAGTAGACAATTGTTGCCAATAGAGGTTCTTCCTAAGGCATCAGTTCCTCTGTTGAGTGTGCAATATTCTCGGATAGTAGTATTATCTCCAATTTCTAGAAGCGTGCACTCTCCGTTAAATTTGAGATCTTGAGGAACAGCCCCAATCACTGCACCAGGAAAAATCTTGCAATTTTTCCCAATTCTTGATCCAGACATGATAACTGCATGTGCTCCAATCCATGTTCCATCCTCAATTACCACATCATCCTCGATTACCACAAAAGGACCTATTGTGACATCTTTGCCGATCTGGGCATTTCTATGTATTACTGCAAGAGAGTGATGCATTTGTCTTTTCATTTTCGCTTAATGATTTGTGCTAACAACTCTGCTTCTGCAACCAATTTGTCTCCAACAAATGCACGACCGCGCATTTCGCAGAGTCCTCGGCGAGAAGGACGCATATATTCCATCTTGAACATGATGGTATCACCAGGAATTACTTTGTGACGGAATCGTGCATTATCTATGCGCAAGAAGTAGGTATCCCACTCATGAGGATCATCTACACTGTTGAGGACTAGAATTCCTCCAGTTTGCGCCATAGCCTCTATCTGCAATACACCTGGCATTACAGGATTACCTGGAAAATGACCAGGGAAGAAAGGTTCATTTACCGTCACATTTTTTACTCCTACAATATGCTTATCCGACATTTCTATGATTTTATCAATCAATAAAAATGGAAAGCGATGTTGTAGCCGTTGAGAAATAGCTATGCTGTCAAAAATAGGTGTTTTATTAGGATAATAGTGAGGGATTTCTCTTGTCTTACGTTGTTTTTTTAGGAGATCTTGGAGCTTTTGGGCAACTTTTTGGTTTACACTATGTCCTGGTTTAGTAGCAATAATCTTGCCCTTTATGTATTTGCCAGCCAAAGAAAGATCACCGATTACGTCTAATAGCTTGTGACGAGCCGGCTCATTCCAGTGTCTTAGCTCTGTTGTATTCAAAATTCCCTGTCGTTCTACCTTGATAGAAGGTCTGTTGAGTTTCTTTGCTAA
Organism: Saprospiraceae bacterium; assembly: GCA_022448995.1. Lineage (GTDB taxonomy): Bacteria > Bacteroidota > Bacteroidia > Chitinophagales > Saprospiraceae > JAKVCT01. The sequence goes on along the minus strand of JAKVCT010000025.1, from coordinate 18,094 downwards.
GCGCTCTAACTCAGCATCATCTAAAAGCTCACTTACAAAAACTACTGCATTATCTAGATCTCCTCCTTTGATTAGTCCAGCATCAATTAAGGATTCTAATTCATGCAAGAAAACAAAGGTACGAGCATCTGCGATCTCTGCTTCGAAGTTTTCGATTCCTTTTAGTGAAGCATGTTGCTTACCCAAAACATTAGAATTATAATCAATTAGGGTAGTTATCTCAAAAGTATCTGAGGGAATTAAGACAAACTCTGCATCCGTTTCTTCATCTCGGATAACCATATGCTTCTCGATAACAAGATATTCTCTATCCTTATCTTGCACCTCTATCTCTGCTTCTTTGAGTGCTTGAACAAACTGGATGGAACTTCCATCTAGTATAGGTAACTCAGGACCATCAACCTCAATAAGTAGATTATCTATCTGTAGACCTGCTATGGCTGCCAAAGCGTGTTCGACAGTAGCGATACTAGTCTCTCCTTTTTTGAGTGTTGTGTTTCGTTGCGAAGGCACAACATGTTTAACTTCTGCTTTCAAGCTAGGTTGACCTTCAAGATCTATTCTTTTGAACTGAATTCCGTGTCCTGTAGTCGCTGGGTTAAATGTAACCTTTACTTCTTGACCAGTATGCAACCCCTTTCCGTGGATTGCTATTTTACGTTTGATAGTTTGTTCTTTCATATATTCTAATGAGTTCTGTACGCAGAAACGATCATTAACAGTTGTTCCAGTAATTTGTTAATTTTAGGATCATTATTTGGCCCAATAACATGTTTTGATACTTAGAATCACAAAGGTAGAGATAGTTTTTAAGTATCCAAATTAAGTCAATAATTTACAGGAAATAACCTTGTATTTTATTGGTTTTCATTTGTTTGTGTAGTATGTTTTGGTGGTTAACTTAACAGACTTATCAATAAATCAATCACAAAGATACACTATTTTCTAAGGGATTCTAAACTAAAAGGAACTTGTTTGTACAATCTTACAGAAACTTATTTAAAATTGTTGATCGAATAGATGGCTTTCATTTTCTTAAAGTCTATAAGTATCCTATACTAAATTGTAGAGCTATATAATTAGGTTAATATTTTTTTAGGTTTGATATTCAGTTATTTATGGAGTATGGATCTTTTTAGTATTTAGTGTAAAATACTAAAATTATGATTCTACTTAAGAAGAAATTAGATAGGTTTTGTATCTTCGCAGGTCTTTTACATTTTGGATATCCTAAGGATACAGTAAGTAATTAGATAGACGATGCATAGAGATTATATCAAATAGTTTTGTATGTAGAAGCCTTACTTGGTTGGCTAAATAATCAAGTAATCAATATGCAGTATAACTTTATTCGCAATCATCTCTAATAGCGGTAACAGAAGTTATTAATAGAAAAAAAGATTATGTTTAAGATAGGATTAATTATCAGTTTTGTAATAGGAATAGTGATCAAAGGATTTGGGATAGAGAGTATTTCAATAATCACAGATCGTGAGAATCTGCAAAACTCTATTACAAAGCTAACCATAAAGGATTGTACAGATTTGTTGCAACGAGCATGCAACTGTCCTGTAACTATAAATAATCAGGATGCTGAAATTTTATTAAAATTACCTACTATAGAGGATGTTTTTTCAGATGAGCCTTCTCGTTTTCAGCAGAGTGTTAGCTATCCTTATTTATCTTACCCTTCACATGACTATACATGGCATTCAGGACGGTATGACCAGCAAATTATTTTAGAATTAGAAACAACTTCTTTTAACGGAATCAGTTGTGGTTTGTATGGATTGTTGCAAGAACAGTTGTGGTTTGGCTTCTATCATGCCAAAGAAACCTATGTACCAAAACTAGAGTACTGGCCAGTTACAGAAGATTTTTCATGGACTGCACGAGCTCGTTTTGATAAAAAAGGGTTTCATTTGCATACTATGCATCCTATTGAGCTAACAGAATGTTTGTTGCAAGCAAATCACCCATCAGGTCTGAAAGAAGCCAAAGCATATATTAATTGGTTGGCTAGGAATCAGCAAAATTACTTTGAGTTTAACCTATTGGAGGGAATTGATCGCAAGGAGTGGCCGGAGTATATCCGAAAAGTTGTTAACTATGGTCGGTCCAGAGGGGTCATTATGGGATTAGATGTGTCTATGCACATGGTTCAACAAAAAGCATTTATGCTCTACAAAAGTTTTCCTTTTGCATTGTCAAGTCCCAAAAAGCAAATCAAAAAGAATTTAGATAATCTATTCAGGGCAAATTGGGACGTATTGAGTGTAGAGTTTTCTACTACGGAATATTCAAAAGGTAATGAACGAAAGAATAAAAAACTTCAGTTGTATCTGACAGAACTGATGAAGGAACGCAAAGATGTTAAGCTAATGGGACGTGAACATGTGGTGAAAAAAGATCATATGCTTGGTAGTAAGAAGAAAACGAAGGCATACGAAATGACAGAAGAAGAGAAAGCATTAGATCTACAACGAGGGGTATTAGTACATACAGTGATGTTCTATTCAGCAGTTGACGAAAAAGCACCTGTGTATGAGAACGAAAACCTAAAACATATGTACGATCAGTTAGAGCAAGCACAAAAAACACGAGAGACTTGGTACTATCCTGAATCTGCTTATTGGGTAACTTTTGATAATTCTGTTCCCATGTTATTGCTGCCTTATCTCAATGCTCGCTTAGACGATATCAAAACAATGGATGCCTTAGGAGTTAAAGGTCACCTTACCTTCAGTTCTGGATGGGAGTGGGGTTATTGGTTGAATGATTGGAGTATTGCTCGATGGAGTTGGCAGCACGAATTCAACGGTAAGCCTTATACAAACACTTCATTGCAGTGTTTGACGGATGTAGTTCATGATGTGGAAGTCGCTGGACTGTTGAATCAAGCATTAGACTTGCAACAAACTTATATCAAGGATAAAGAATTGATACGTTATATGGTGGCTCAGTCTCCAACAGATGAGTTGCCTAAACCTGCTAATAAAGAATTTCATCCTAGACCCAAATGGTCGTATAAGTGGTTGCGTAAAAAGGCCGATCAAGGAGTGATTGATTCAGTCCGTACAAACGTTGTAGATCAGTTGGTAGAGTTTGCAAACCAGACACATCGTCTGACCAATAAATTGGATGAATTGGCTAGTGTTATTGAAGAAGGGGTGCCCCAAAAATTGTTTACTGAATTATTGAATGGGATTAAAATTACGGCATATCGTGCAGAGCACAAGGCTTATACTTTGTCTTATTTGTTGAGTAAACGGGAAGCTGAGTTAGAGGGGAAAGCAGGAGGCAAAGATGTTGAAACAGGAAATACAGAGGATTTAGAAAATGCAATTGCAATTCGTGAAAAGGCTTTGGCGATTGTAAAAGAACAAGAAAAGATTTATCGTTACCCAATTGAATCACTAACAGGAGAATATGAGAGCCATACCGCATATCAGTTTGGTTATCTCTATCCCGTACATGATCTATATTTTTGGGATCGCGAAGAGCAGCAGGTTAAGAATGATAAGTATGGTCCTTTTTTTAAATTGCTGTGGAATATGCCTCGTATTATTGGGGTAGTTGATTAATAAAAAAGAAATCTCGTAGGTCTTGGGGATCTACGAGATTTCTTTTTTAATCAACTACCATTCTTTCTTGCGTTTCACACGTAAGGCAAGTCCCCCTAACCCTAAGGCACTGAGTCCTCCCAATCCATACAATAACCAAGAACTCGCACTAAGTCCATCACTTTTTATTTCTATCATTTTAGTATCGCCCACCAAGATATAAGGAGCCCACAAAAAGGGTGGTGCATCATTAGCTCGGTTGATATAGTCCACTTTAGCAAGACGTAGAGCTTCATCTTTAGTCAGCCCCTTTTTCAAGTTTTTGTAGAAGGATTCTGCAATGACAGAAGTTGACTGATCATTTACACTCCAAAGTGTAGTGAATAAGCTCTTGGCACCAGCATAAGCAAAACCACGGGCTAGACTCACAACACCTTCACCACGATAAGACTTACCCACTGCAGTTTGACAAGCTGATAAGACAACAAGGTCTGCATTTAAGCGTGTGTCGTATAGCTCTCGAACATAGAGAAATTCATTATGAGGATTTTCATCTTCAATTTCTGTAAAGGCTAAGAAAGAGTGCTCAGGATCACGGCTGTTAGCTAGACCATGTGTGGCAAAATGAATAATTTGATACTCACCAGCTTTTTCTTTGAACGTTTGTTCTAGAGCATGCTCATTAATAAATAAATCTCCTGTTCCCAATAGGTTTTTAATACCATCAACCTCATCTGTGTTAAAAATTAAAGGAGAAAGTGCGAAACGTTGAGACGAAACTTTCTTGCTTTTGTTCCCAAATTGAGGAGCAAAGGCAAGTAGAGTTTTTTCTGGTTTTTTGTCATGTGTCTGATTCTGCATTTCTTCCAATAGGGAAGAAGAGTAGGCATAACTAATGCTATGCGACTGCAGCATATAGTCATGCGTCTTATAGGACAGTGGATCACTAGGCTTTTCTTTGATTAGTGTTTCAAAGGGGATTTCAGCCAAGGCTCCTGCAGGAACTACAACTAGGCGTTGAGGCAGTGGCTCAGCTGGAGCAACCAGTTTTTGGTAAAACTTGTGTGCGTATTTGCTATAACTTTCTGCATAAGCCTGTTGAGCTTCTTTAGATTTGCTGCCACCTCCGAGATAGAATGAATAAATACTTTTTCTAAAGTTATAGACATCTCTTTTGATCTCAGCTTCTGTCCATTCTACAGGATAAATATCAAAAGTACTTTGCGTAATCTTAATTAAATAAGTGCCTCCATCTGCTACAAAATATTCCAACAAGGCCTGATCTGCATCCAATACCTTACGCACAGCTTCTAAATCATGGATTTGTACCTGATGACGCAAATTATAATATTGTGGATATTTTTGAGCTAATTCCTGCTCAAATTTTTCATATGCTTGCTTTTGTTCAAATAACTCTTCTTTTGCTGCTTTTTCACGAGTCTTCTGCGTATCAGTTTTTTTAGCACTACGAATCTTGCTCAATGCAAAAACCTCTTGTTTTAGATTAGCAATAGATTCTTGAAAAACAGTAATCTTATCTAGTTCTACTGCTGGTAAACCTCCAATTTTAGTAGCTTTGCTTCGTTGGAAAGCTTCTAGTAAGGTTAAACCTTTACTCTTTTCTGCAAAGTATAATGCTTCATTTTTATATTGTCCATCGCCTTTAGTCTGTTCTAGAGCCAAGCATATTTGGATTGCATTTTCATAAGCATCTAGTGTTAAATCCGACCAAATTAGGTTGGTTTCAGAACCTGCATCTTTACGGAAGGCATCTACCGCTTGGTCAAATACTTTGATGGTATTTAGTGCGGCTTGCAATTCTTTTTCTCCGCCTTTTCCTGCTTGGTAAGCTGCATAAAAACCACGTGCTTTGACAGCTAAGGCATCTGTTAAGTTATCTAAGGATAATGCTTTTTCGAATTCTGCTGTGCTGATGTTTGTATAAGGATCTTCGTTTTCATAGTCTCGGATGAGTGCTACTAGTGCTTTTTGATAGTAGTTTTGTGCTGTGGGGAAGTCTTCGAGAGCTTTGTGGTAATTGCCTAGAACTAGATTTAAAGAATACATATTTACACTCTTTGCAGGAAATATATTTAATCCATTTTTTTGTAACTCTTGGACAAGTTGACTTGCTTTATTAGTTTCATTTAATAAGGTATAGCCTCCAATCACATTTAACTGGGAAAGAATGTATTGTGGATGCGTATTGGCATAATTTTCTTCACAGAGAATGAATGCTTTTTCGTAGTAAACAACAGCAGAATCTAAGTTTTTTTCATCCTCAAATACTTGACCTATTGCAGTTACTATTTTTATCTGATTATCAATAGATACTACATCAGAATCCTTGACATAAAGACTATATGCTTTTTGGAGAGACTTACGAGCTTTTCTATAATCTTTTTGTTGTTGTAAGAGGAAACCATATTCTCCAAACACAGGACCAATAATATTTGTAGGTAGTTCATTTTCTTGTTGTAATAATAAATCTAGGTATTCATCAGTCTTATTCAGGTTACCATCCTTCCGATATTGCTGTGCTATATCTAGATTAATTTTGTAATAAATATCATCTTTTTCTTTGCCTTTGATTTCTAAAGCTTTTTTTAAATTTAAAATAGCTTTATTATAATCATTACTTAATCCATACACACTTCCCAAATTATAGTAGTCTCTAAATAAATCAGGATGTTTAGGATCTATTTGTTTATGAATAGTAATTACCTGTTCAAACACAGGTAGTGCATTCCAGTATAAATCTTCAAAATAATAGATAGTACCTAAACCTTTATGCAATTGTGATAGGTTCTCAGTAGGTTGATCCTTTAGTTGTTTTTGTGCAAGATCAATACTTGTCTTCAAGCTATTTTCTGCTTTTTCCTTTTGTCCATCATAATAATAAGCCATACCTAGTTCTTTACTCGCCAAAGCATATTGATCCCAATTTGCTCCTTTTTTGAATAATTGTTGAGCTTGACTTAACTGTTGAATGGCTTGAGCATAATTTTCCTCATCCATAGCAGTTTGTCCATCACTTAATAATTGTGTTGGATTTTGTGCATGTACACAAATAGGAATGGATAATAAGAGGAATAGATAGTATAATCTTTGTTGCATTTTAGTTGAGTTTTATAGGATTTGGAGTGGCTATAATTTAGATTAAAAAGACATGAGTAGCCAACTAAAGCGATAGTTTGCTACTCACAACTATCTTTATTTATTAGGGATAAATTCTTAGTTCATAGGTCTTTGCAGCTAATGATACCATTATTGCTTTATTAGTTTATAACTAGTATAATCAGTTTGTGTTTTAAGTTTTACAAAATAAACACCTGCTGCCCATTGTTCTGTACTAAGACTTAACTGTTCTGTTCCAAATTCAATAGACTGTTGATATAATTTTCTACCACTTACATCTATGATTTCTAATTCTAATATCTGATTAGGAGTTAAAAATTCTAAAACCAACTGATTTTGGAAAGGATTGGGATAAACTCGAATATAATCATCCCAAGTTTCTGTATTTTCGCTCAAACGATCAATACCTGTCCAAGCATAAGTATCATCTGTACATTCAGTTCTGTAAGGATTACTTTCTAATACTTGACGCGCTTTTTCATAATTGAATTTTCTATTCACAGGAACTTCGCCCAAACCATCAGGATCTACACCACCAATATCTTGCCCTGTACGAATGCCTGTCAAAGTATCTGAACCATTAAGAATCGCACCTTTCACTGCACAGATAGTTGCATCAGGATATTCATACATCAATAAGGCAGCTGCCCTAGAGATTTGAGCTGTAGCAAAGGAAGTCCCGAAATAGTCACCTTTACGTCCAGAACTATTTACAACAGTATCAATATCTGTAGTTTCAAAATAACCATCTGCAGCAATAGAAACTAGTTTTCCAAAATTAGAGTATCTCGCTAGACTGTCAGAATTTGTATTATCGAGTGCGGCTACAGCAATTACATTGTTATGTAAATGAATAGAACTAGAAGGCCAGTGTTTTTCCCCTATATTTAATCCCAAACTAGAGTTACCATCCCAAGCGCCATCTATTACATCTACACTGTCATTGCCTACAGAAGTAATAAATAAGGCAGTGTTATTAGCATCTACATAAGCAATAGCATCTTCTAAAGTCTTACATGAATCGCCCCAATATCCCCAGCTCGCATTGATCACTTTAGCCCCATTTTCTGCTGCATAATAGATTCCACAAACTGCATGGAATAGACTCCCAGAACCACTTGCATCAGTGTATTTGAAGGGTAGGATGGCTACATCATCTGTATTTCCAGAGAAAGAAGGAAGTTCTGTATTATCCGATTGTCCTGCAATGATTCCTGCGATTTGGGTACCATGTCCGTGTTCATCAAAAGGATAATCTAAGGGGTTGAGGAAATTGTAGCCAAAACCATTGAGTCGACAACTATCTACTGCTGATAAATCATTAGGAATAATATGGTTGGTTAAATTTGGATGATCATAATCAACCCCTGAATCAATGATTGCCACACGTACGGCATCAGGGTTGGTGTTTCCTGCTGGTGTAGTTACCGAAGTAGAAGTACCTGTAGTATCTCCTAATAGGGTGTAATTAGGATCTGCGCTAAGTAGACCAAGTTTAGTTGAGTTTTGAGTGGCTGTTGTTTTGGTTCCTTTTCCATTAGCTTCAAGCTCTAGCATTCTTTGAAAAGTAGTATCCGAAATAGACCAAAGTTCTACATCACCACATACACAAGAATCTATCACAGTCACTCCAATTTCTTCACGTAACTCTGCTTTATTCAACCCAGCAAAACCAGCATCATAACGGGCAATGATTTGCTGGCAAGGGATGCTCCCACCAGTAGAGTCTTGACATTCTTGCACAATCACTCGCTTTGGTTTAGAGGCAATTGTCAAGAGAGGAAAGGCTGCGTTTTTGGCATATAGAATATATTCCCATTTGTCATCTAATGTTCCATGTGAGGCATCAGGGTTAGGGAAATATAGTTCGCCTTTATCATTGTTTGCAGCAATTGCGATAGAAGGGAAGCTTATACTGTTATTCGTTCCAGAAAAGAAGTTAAGACTCTCATTACTCTCACTACCATCATGATCAATGCGGTTGAGAAAACCAAAGGTTTGTGTTCCAATTATGGTAACTTGTTTCAATCCTTCTCGTACAGAGCTATCTTGATTCTGACGTACCCAGAAATATTCATTATCATTGGTAACATTAGGTCCAACTTGGTAATTGATTTCAATCCGTTCACCTGGAGCTCGTCTACGTGTCCCGCCAGTACCAATACTATCTTGAGGGGAGTAACGAAAGGCCTTGAATGGCTCTGGATTACCGTTGCTTACTTGTGCGCCTAGAGGTGCATAGTGCTGAACATTAGTACCTGCGGATGAAGTAAGGTTGATACTAGCTAGATTGAACGTTTGAACGATCTTGTAAAGGTCGTTAAAGGCAAATTCATTATCATAAATAATCAAGCTATCTAGTTGGTCGCCCAAGTTATTATTACTTAGTAGAGTAGCACTTGTAATGACATTATCAAACTTATTGTCTTTGATATTGAACTCTTTGATTGTATCCAAGCTATTTTCAAAAAAAGTCAATTCTAAATCTTTGCCCATTTTATTTCCATCTACATGTAAGTATTGTAGATTGTCTGCTCCTAAGTAGACAGATCCTGCAGGCTTGGGGAATTTTCCACCAATCTTATTATTGCTCAAATAAAGTCTTTCTAGTTGAAGATCAGCATCGTCAAAAAGGGCAACGGGTATGTTCCCTTCTATGTTATTGTCAGAGAGATATAGCTTTTTTAGTCGTGTTGTTCCAGTAGTACCATTATAGGATAATGTTTGAATCCTATTTTGTCTACAATCTAAACTCTTGACTTGCTCAAAATATGCCACATCCAGTACACCATCAATGTTATTGTCTTTTAAGGACAATTCGATTATTGTATTACTAAGAATATTATTAGAGAGAAGAGTTAAGTTGTGGGTTTGATTATTACTTGTGTCTAAGGCGTTGTCTGCATAAAGGTATTTTAGAGTAGATAAATTACTCAAAATATTATCAATCTCTCCTAAGCTTGTCAACGAATTATCATTAAGGGACAAGTATTCAGGAGTGGGACTACTTGTCTGTATCGATATGTATTGGAGTTGATTATCTGATAAATCAATATATCTTGCAGGTAAAGATGCTAGGTTTAAGGTATCATTAAAGTTATTCCCTCTAGCTATAAAAGTGTCTAGAGAAGTACTAGTGATACCCCCCAATTCTAATGGTGATGGTATACCTGATTGATTTATCGTATTACTGATTTCTAAGCGACGTATTGGGCTGTAGGGATCTCCTAATAAATAGTAGAATAGGCTTGAAGAATAACTGAAATTACAGTTGTTGAGTAATAAAGTATGAAAACTAGAATCTGGTTCTAGTAGATTAATAGGTTCATTGAGCCCTGGATTATTGCTTAAGTCTAGGTAGGTTAATGCGGCTAAACCTGAACCTAGTCCCATATTTTGAAATATCATATAAGGAAGGTTTCCAAATAGACCACTAGAGGTAGAACCCGCAGCATTTAAATCACTGACTAAATTGCTTAGGTCAATAGATTTGATTCGATATAAGTTGGGAGTTGAAAAATCTTGAACAAAGGTTACTCCATACCAACCTGATGCAGGAATTTCATTGTAGGTCCCACCAGTTAGAATCCACGGATTAGGTATATCAGATGCCCAACCTATAGGATTGGAAGTACTCCCTCCACCAAGAGAACTCATGAATAAATCTATTGCTGCAATGTCTTCTGCTGCTAAGGTATCTTGAGCTTTGGGTTGATTTGGGTAAAATAGGATTAAACAAAGGGAGAACGCTAGTAGTATTTTTTGTATATTCATAATTAATTTCTTTAAAGAAAGAAAAGACAAAAAGATGATGAAAATTAGGATACTTTTAGGGCGAAAGTATTCGGGTTTATATATAATAAAAGATAAGTAGGTGGACATAATTAATTGTAGAATAATTCACAAGAATTTTTGATGCTGGATGAGGCGAAAAACGTAGGGATAGCAGAGCTATCACGAGGCTTTTTAACAAAGTTCAGCGCAAAAAGGCTGATTGAATTAAATACAAATTAATTGTGGCTATCTACTTACGTATCTTTAGTAGATTCAAAAGGGTATATGGGCGTATTATTTAACGCCGCAAAAATTTGACCGTTTTAGACTCAATCAAGCCTAAATGGATCAATTTTCTAAACAAGGATAATCAATAATACTTTTATTGGGTGCATTGATCACATTATTCTGAGCAGGAACATTACCTGGTAATTGTACTACATAATCTGTCCAAGCGCTACTCGTATCCTGTCTAGGATCTGGTCGGTAATAGTCGGTAGAAATGAGCTGAGCACCACTATTCAGTGCAGCGTTCATACGTGTATAATCGCCTGTGCGTGCTTCGGTGGTGTTTGCATCAGCTCTAGTGCGGACTATATAACCTTCCGATACTCTTGTCTGAATTTCTGTTTGGCTACCAATAGCATCGTTGAGTATAATAAATGCTGTTTCTGGATCATCGGGATCTCCAAAAACAAAACATACTCGATTTTCCAAAGAAGGATGACCCTCCAAGTAATTTTGTTTGTATTCTTCAGATGCCATTAGCACAAACATTACTTTTCCTCTAGATTTATATAAACTCGGCCAATTCCCTGCTTTTATAGCTTCATTCAGGTTGCTGTAATCATCGCGAATTTCATCAGGTACAATGACATTACTTAGCTTATCTCCAAAAACTGACTTTATCTCCATATCTAAGGAATCTAAAGCTGAAGTACTAAAAGGTAAGGCTGTAGCAAAGCCTAGTCCTGGTAGTTCATCTCCAATAGTTTGTCTCTTGAGCTCTAACATGATCGTCACAGGGATATGATTCGGATTGGCATCTGACCAAGTTTTCACTGTCTGTAAAGCATCCACCAAAGAAATATTGTGAGTTAGATAATCTGCGTCAGGGATATGAATGATCTTGATACCTGGTTCTAGTAAGGCAGGATCACCTTCTGTAGCTTCTGGTGGATCCAAAAAAGCTTTAGCTTGATGATTGTAGAAGCGTCCACCTTGTGGGTCATGAAAGATATCTAATTCTAGACTTCTAACATTATATGTTGCAAGTTGTTCGTCTATGGTTACATGGTCATAGTCCCATTCGTTTGGGTTATAACTAGCGGGAATAAGACCTGTTTGAGCTAATCCTAAAACATAGTCAAACAAGGGCTGATAGGTGCGAATTCGATAACTATTATGACTTCCTATTGTCTGTATTTCATTAATCTTGATACTTGGAGCATCATCACCACATTTTTTTCGATTGCATGAAATTGAGAAGGAGCTAAGGATCAATGTCGTAAGGAGTAGATAGTATATATGCTTCATCTAATGAATGTGTTATTGCTTTATAGAATGTAGAATAAATAAAGGTATAATATGTTTTTCATTTTTTTCTGAAAAAAAAGAAACTTTTATACACCTAATAAACTTATTATTACATCCATGCTATTGTATTGTCTAAATGATTCGAGATTTGAAGATGTTATTTTTTGTTTAAAAATTACTTTACTGCATCAAATTCCTCTAAGTTGCCGTATTAGATTTAATTCTTAAACAACGTCATTGATAAAAATCTAACTTTTGGACAGAATCCATCAATTTATAATAAATTAATGTAGGAATAGTGTTAAAATGTTACCAATAGGAAACTTTTTGATAATGAATAAGTTTTATTCAATCTGAAAAATAAGCAGTTCTATTTTAATTCTGTTTATTGATTAAGTAGTTAATTAACTAAACATTAAGATAGAAGAATTCGCCAAAATGAAGATAATTTACTAATTTAGGTTAGTTTTTCAAAATTAACAACTAAAACACAAACACCAACCAATGAAAAAAATACTTATGTATAGTGCTTTATTTACAGGAGCACTTTTCGCCAGCTGTGATAGTTCTAGCAGTACTCAATTAAATCAAGAGAAAGCAAGTTACAAATCTACAGCAGAACTTCGTACCGAAGCTATCTCAATAGATCAGCCAAAGGAACTAGAGCAAACTGGTAAAATCTATACGAAAGGGGATTATATCTTAGTGAATGAACAATTCAAAGGTATTCATGTGATTAATAATGCAAATCCATCCGACCCTAAAACAGTTGCTTTTGTAAACATTCCAGGTAATGTGGATGTGGTTATGAAAGATGATGTACTATTTGCAGACAACTATGCAGATATGGTAACGATTAACGTGAATACGGGAGAAATTAACCGTGTAGAAAATGCGTTTACTAAATACAAGAATAATGATGGCCAATTTGTAGCGTTCAATGGGGAGAAACCTGATGATATGTATGGAATGGGAGTTGGTTTTCGTGCAGTAGGGCATAGTGGTCCTAGTGGGGGTGGAAATAACGGCCCTGGTGTTGGTGGTTCTATGTCTCGTTTTGCTGTTGTAGGAGACTATATGTACGCTATTGATGGAAACGAACTAAAGGTATTTGACATTAAGCGTTTGTATCAACCAAAGTTGGTGAAGACAATAGCAATTGGATTTGAAGTAGAAACCATTTACCCTTATGGAGATAAGTTATTTATTGGTGGTACTCAAGGTATGTATGTATATGACAATACAGATCCAACTAACCCTGAAAAACTAAGTCAGTTTGAGCATGCTGTAGCTTGTGACCCTGTAGTTGCTGATGGAACTCATGCTTATGTTACTTTGCGTAATGGCACACCTTGTGGTGGAGCGGCTAATGAATTATTAGTGGTAGATATCGAAAATATTACTGAGCCTAAATTAGTAAAAGCTTATGAAATGTTTAATCCTCATGGATTGGCTGTAGAGCAAGGTCTATTGTACTTGTGTGATGGTAAACAAGGCTTGAAAGTTTATGATATTTATGATAAATCTAATGTGACTGGAAACTTAATCTTCAAGGATCACGATATCAGTACTTTTGATGTAATTCCTACAGAAAAGTCATTGATCGTAGTTGGAAAAGATGGTCTAGTACAGTATGATCGTACGAATGTTGCTGATATGAAGGTATTGAGTACAATCAAAGTGAAAAATAGCTAAGAACTTGTCTCATTGTTACTTTTGGACATTTATTCAATGCGCTGTATAAATACTTAGAAAATCATGTATTGGGTACTTGAGAGATGTTCAAGAGACAAAAGGCTTCTATCAAAAGTTGTTTAAGAATCAGATTTAATACAAAAATTTAGACGATTTTTAAATAACTATTTAGTAAAAACTGCTCATACCATTATGGTGTGCGCAGTTTTTTGTATTTATACCTAATATTTTGTGGACAAACTTATTGGAATATCTAATCTAAAAGTGTATATTTTGTAGTATACTTGCGATTGAGGGAATCAATTTCATAAAATAATAAATGTCTTCTGACGAAACTGTAGGGATTCTATTTGCGTTCTAGAACAATAACAGTTTGTCGATAGGTTCTTGACAAATAAATGTTTGAATAATCCGAACAATAACTACTAGATTAAATGCTCTGTAATATAAGTTTCGATTTTTTTTAATCGAATCCTTTTGTTAGTGTTTTCGTTAAATCCTTGCCTTTATTGCTAGGTTAAAAGACTGAACTTTGCCTTGAATTTTAAGAGCTAGTCAGCCGTTTTTATATGAGCTCTAATCAACTTCAACACGATATCTTACACAAAAAAGTGACTATATGCAATATCTCAATCCATTTCGAATTTTTGACATATCCTACCAAAATACAGTCGACCCTGCTACAGTGCTGCGTTTGCATACTGAAGTAACCACTCAACTGAGTGCTTATGAGAGGGAGGATACGGTTTATATTAGAGGTAATAAGATGAAAAAATGGCAAGCGGAAGCAGTTTTAGCAGATTGGTTAGACGATAGAACAAGAGCCTTTCATCGCAAAGTTTTAGAGATACCATTCTTGTATAGTTTTTTGGAATATGGTCATTTAAATTACTTTGGTAATCATGAGGAGAAACATGATCTATGGAACCAAGATATTGAATTTGCAAAATTTGTATTTCCTTATTTTGCAGATCAATATAGCAATGCCTTATTACAAGCCATCAAGGTGCAAGACAAAAAAGAGTTGACAACTTTGCTGGCGGCTCCACCCCCCAAACAAACAGAATATGCAGCTATCTATTACAATTCTGTAAGTGAGCATATTAGCGAAACAATTAGTAATTTAGTTGAGCTGAAACAGCAACAATCCTTGCATTATATGTCAGAGCGAGAAATCCTGTCACATCTACCTGACAAGACAATAGAATTGTATAATCTACTTCCTGAGTATTTTGCAGAAATGCGTAACAATATTGCGAGTGAGATCCATTCTTTAGCTGTAGTATTAAATAATAATCATGGTCGAGATGATGGAGCAGAAGCAGTTTTGCGCCAAGGTTTAAAGCTGAAGCTAGACCAATCTTTGCGCCAAGCTCTGGAGCAATTATTAAAACAACACAAAATTACTACCCAAATTCCAACTTGGGTGCTTGTAGGTGGAGGCGTTATTCTCTTGCTGTTCTTGATTAAGTTTATAGAAAATGCTTTAAGTAATTAATTCATATTAAAAAGCATTATTCGAGATAAGATTAGAGCTCAAAAAATTGTAATAGCTTGAATATTTTACTAATTTTGGGCACAAGATTGTTTAGAAATAGCTAATTAGTCATTACACAAATTATTGAAAGCCAATGAATGAACTTGGCCTTGACTTTTAGTAATTTATCAGTTGATCTAGCATCTATTCTTAAACAATTTCTATGTTTTCCCCCTAATCTTATCTAACTATGATTACTTATTCAAAAGAAATAATTGTCACTAACGAAATCTCATCCATAGAATATGTAGCAGATCAGTTTACTGCACATTGTCAGACTGATTCGATTGATCCCAAAGTAATCATCAAAGTAAATGTTGTATTTGATGAGTTACTCTCCAATATTATTAAATATAGTTATGAGGAGGAAGGTGCTCACCCTATATATGTAGATTTTGGATATGATGATGGACGTTTAAATATTCAAATTAGAGATAAGGGCTTACCATTTAATCCATTCCACGTTACTCCACCTGATTTTTCTGTTCCTTTGGAGGAACGTACAATAGGAGGATTAGGTATTTATTTAGTAAAGAATCTTATGGATACATATCAGTATGAAAGAATCAATCAGGAGAATGTAGTTACTATGAGTAAGTTCGTTTAGATCAATGGTTTATTTGGTGGCAAGATAGGAACAAAGGAAGAGAAAACTTATAATTCGGTTTTATGCTTTGGTACTAGATGAAAGACCCAGCAAGATAATGTAACCCAAGATGTGTGATCTAAGTAAATTAGGGGAATCAAACTGTGTGTAAGTGCATGTCTAAGTTGTTTTTTTTCTAAAAACAAAGAGTTCTTGATAAGAATCATTGTATTGTGCTTGTAACTTTTCTTGCGTTCGCACAATTCCAATACAAAATCTAACAGAAACTTGATGTTGACTTTCAAGTATTTCTTGATCTATGTATCATCTGTTCTCAAATAATTTTCTTGAGAGGATAATAAAGCTTATTCAAGTAGTTTTTTAGGCAATAAATTACCTTTATGTTAATTTCTTACTACAAAAAAATACTCAAATAATCTTTAATATACTGCGTGAATATCTAAATTTTATGTACAAACTTTCACTAATTAGTGCTTTAATTGCTTTGGCAGTCATTTTTACAGCTTGCCCTCCAGCACAACAAGATATCGATGATCCTATGAATACCAATACAGAAGAAGAAAAAGAAAGTATTACCTATTTTCAGCGTGGGGGGTGGTGTGGATTCTTATACATTGATTCTACCAATATCAATAATAATTTACCGTTTACTTTTACAGTAAAATATGAGTACCTAAGTACCCGGAAGGATACTTTTAGCTATGTATTTATGATTCGTAATGGAGACGAGAGAATAGAAGTACGTGATATCGTAGTTAAAAATGATTCTGTAACTATAACCTTGCCTGTTTTTGGTTCCCAACTTATTGGGAAAATGACAGAAACAACTATAGAAGGATATTGGTACAATTACAATAAAGGGAATAATTATAAAATCCCATTCAAGGCTTATCGTGATAAAACTTCAAGACGTTTTGTTAGTGAGCCTAATAACACTGCTAATGATATTTCAGGCAACTGGAAAACCACCTTTAGTCCAGGTACAGAAGATGCTTATCCTGCTTTGGCAATATTTGAGCAGAGAAGAGGAAGGAGAAATGGAAATTTGAAAGGAACTTTCTTAACTGAAACAGGAGACTACCGTTATTTAGAAGGCTTTTTTGATGGTAATAGCTTAGCTTTATCTGCTTTTGATGGGGCACATGCTTTCTTATTCAAAGGCAAGTTTGGTGCAGAAGGGAAAATCATTGGAGAGTTTTGGTCTGGCTCACATTGGTATGAGAAATGGGAGGCTAGCCAAGATGATGATTTTGAGCTCACAGACATGAAAACACTAACTAAGCTTCAAGCTAGTAAATTTAATTTTTCCTTACCCAATGAGCAAGGAGAAATGATTAGCTTGAGTGACGAACGTTATAAGGATAAGGTTGTAATTGTACAAATTCTAGGGACATGGTGTCCCAATTGTATGGATGAAACTAGAGACCTTGTTAAATTATACGAAACGTACAAGGATCAAGGTTTAGAAATCATCGGAATCGATTTTGAACCTAGAGATGATAAGGAGCTATTCCAGAAAAATATTCAACGCTTAAAAGCTGACTTAGGAGTAGAATATGAAATGGTTTTCGGTGGGAAATCCAACAAAAAAGAAGCTGCAAAGGTACTTCCTGCCTTAGAACACATTATGTCGTATCCAACTACCTTATTCATTGATCGTTCTGGAAAAGTTCAGGAAATTCACACGGGATATTATGGGCCAAGTACCGGGGAATATCACACAAAACTACAAAATGAAATACAGGATTTGATTTCTAATTTATTATAAAAAAGATTATGAAAGAGATAAATTTAAATAGAAGTTGTTTAAAAATACTTTCTGGTGAACATGACTATAAATGCTAAATAATGCAAACTTAACCAAGTATGAGCCTTAGTCTCAAATCGAACTAATAAAATTTTAAAAGCATCAATCCAAGCATTTGTACGTTCAACAGAAAAACGTTCTTTATATAATTTTTTATCAAAAAGTGCTTGATTATCAGTTGTTTTAGAATTTCGTTTATTAAAGTCAATATTTGCATGAATAGAATTGGCTTCACAAACTTTTCTAAAGGTAGCACTGTCAAATCCAGCATCAGCATTCATAAATAAATCTCTAACGTTAATCTGACTAGCCCTAAGATCATCCAACATTTTTTGGAAGCGTTTTTCAATATCAAAAAGATCATTATGATTTCCAGCAATTGGATCAGAAATAGCAATGGGTAAACCATTTTTGTCTGTTAGAAACAGCGCGTTTGT
>JAKVCT010000249.1 GCA_022448995.1 Saprospiraceae bacterium | reverse complement strand
AAAGCCGATACTCCTCCTTGGCGAGTTTTTGATATTCTTGAAGAATAGATCGTAACAAATCAATATCTCCAAAGTTAAATGCGGAAGATAGTACATTCATAA
Organism: Saprospiraceae bacterium; assembly: GCA_022448995.1. Classification (GTDB taxonomy): domain Bacteria; phylum Bacteroidota; class Bacteroidia; order Chitinophagales; family Saprospiraceae; genus JAKVCT01. Next base: position 7,202 of record JAKVCT010000249.1, on the reverse strand, counting down.
AATCCTCAAAGTAAATATAACCGTCCTTCTGAACTAACCAACCTGCAGACATAGCCAAGCGATAAATCTCATATAAATCTTTGTGAGAAAATAGCTTTGCCTCTTGAAAAATTTCATAGTTAACCAAGCTAACTAAAAAGTTGGTACTATACTCTTTGAGTTCTAAACTTAATGTCTCTGTTTTTAAAAATTCCAGTACCTTTTGTAAATGATTCGTTGAGGTTTCTGCCCCTTTATCTATCATCTTTGCCAAACGATAAAGGTACAGATAGTTTTGTAGAGAAGGATCCCTGTCTTCAATATCTGCGGGGATAGAAACTGAGGGTATAATAAGTTTACCCTGAAGAACAACATCACGATTGATTCTCTCACAGATTAGTTCCAACTTATTGGTATAATAAAAAATATCTAAACTATCTGAAGCAAGATCTAGGAGATTTAGACTCTCATCATTTCTACTGTCAAATACGGGAGAGAAATAACGCCTCTTGTAAATAATATTTCTCAATAAATTATCATTGGGATCTGATATTTCCTTCTTATTTATGGTTTTTTCTATTTCTCTGTACAATTCCAAAGCATAATCTGTACTTTGTTTGGAATCTAAGACACGTGCTAATAAAACTAATTTGATATCATTGCTCTGTTGAAAAAAAATGTCCAATAAAAAGTCATGTGACCACTCAAGCAATAAAGTACAATGGTAATTGATCTGATCCATAGACATCCTTGTGTACTGAATCAGTTCTGTAGATTTTGCTTCAGTTGGCAATTTCAAAATCCCATCAAAAACCTTTTTAGTCAATTTATTAATTTGACGTTTCTTCAAGAATTTATTGAAGGTTTTCAATTCTTGTTTATCCAATGCCTCCAAAATTGCTTTTAATTTTTCCTTTTTTTTCATTATTTGGTTAATCTATTTTACAACTTTTTTGCACTAGGAAAGCCCTTTTTTAGGATTTTATTCAATTTTTACAAAAAAAGTAAACTTTTTTTTCAAGAAAAAAAACATATTTTTCACAACAATAAAACACTGATTTACAGTATATTATTAATCCATAAAAGCTATTTTTTTACTCGTTTTTTTTGTTCTTGTAGATGTTTTTGTATAGTGATGCATGTATATTTGTATTAGGATAAAACGATAAAGTAATTTTTGTCACACAAAGTTGATATTAGGCTGTAGGGATATAACCCGATACAATGAGTTTTTAATCCTAATTTTTCTATGTTTAGTCTTGCAGATCTTTTGAGGCATTCATGATGAATGAATTAAGTGTTTGATAGATTATCTGCATACGTTCAATTAATAGTTCATTGACTTTTTAATTTGCACATCAGTTTGGGACCCTTACTTATTGATAAGCAAAAATTTATACAAAAATCAAGAACTACTAATTTGATAAAGTAGAAAAATAATTCAATATGAAAAACAATAGAAAACATTCTACTATATATCAATGCTTTGTAAAACCTGTTCATTCTGTAGAGATACGATCTGACAGGGATACTGGTCTTAATACTCAATACAAAGGTGTAAGTCCAATATTTTTTGATTCTCAGAACACATGAAAGAAGATGTATGGTTATACATCTTCTTTTTTTATTTTTATTAGATCAAGCAAGTACATTTTGCCTTATTGGAGAACGATTATTTAACCATGGAGCAGTTGCTTCACCTGCACTTCCAATTTTCGAACAGTTTCGAAGTTAGGTAAAGCTACCTTTACTTTCTGATTCCTCAACTCCTGTGCTATTTCTATAATCAGAGCCAAAGGATCAGATTCTTTTCCAATCATATTCCTATCAAAATTAGTCCCAGCTACTACCCTATCATTCGCCATTCCTATACACCAATTTTCTAAAAATTCTGCTAAAGAAAAGCTTACAATTTTGTAATCCTTCCATTCACTAATTACACAAGCTTGAGCTTGTTCCTTACTTGACCAAAAGCAGATGACTTGTGTAGAATAACCTTCTGCATCTTCGTACTCTTCTGCAAAACAAGTAGCGTAATTAGTTCCATTTTGCAAAGTCCACACTTTTTGACTTTGGCAAACTTCTGTTAAAAATTTTTGATGTCGTTTATCGAGTTCTTCTGTTCGTTGGAACATAATTATTATTTTTGATTTAAATCACCTTGGCACTCTATCATAAAAGTTTTCAGGTATATTATCACGAGTGAATAAACTATGAAGACAATGACACAACTAATTCATTTTGCAGCACCCTTCTAAGAGGCCTTTTTTGACCTATTGAAATGTATACATAGTTTAATTTTGTTACCTACTTAAAGAGCAAAAACTAGCCAATTAGTATCTAACAATTAAGCATAGTTTTAAAAAACTCCTCCATATCAAAGATACAAAAGTTATGTTTTGGGACAAAAGATATACAAATATAGATTATTTGTATACTATTAAAAATAATAATCTGTGACTTTTTAATTTTTTGATAAAAAATTAAAAAATATCTTTTAGCTTCACTGAGCATTTTGTGGCTCTGATTGCTTGATTATTAAACCTCAATAATTTTACATAAAATTTTAATTATCAACTATTTACAAAAAACACTCAACTAAAACATCACCTATTAACTGTCAATGGACTACCAAATCCTTTGTAGACTTTGGTAAACATAAATCTATTAGATAGTTAATAGATATTTCTAATAAGTGACCCTCCAGATGTTCTTGTAGTTATCTTTGGTTGATTTTAAGCCAACTTTTAGCTGCATTGAGACTTTCAGCGTTAACTTCAAAGAGTTTCGCTGTAATCCACTACAACTACGTTCTGTTTATAAAAGTCAACTAAAATCATTCTAAATCTATTCTACCATTACTTTTATCCTCTTATTTAAGTATAAATTAGCATGTTTTTTGATTACATAGTTATACAAATTCAACTCACCTCAACTCTCTAAATCCTTGTGTTACTCCCTGATTGTAGCACAAATTCTTCTATTACTCAAACTCCGATGTTAAGGTTATATTCAAGACAATGATTATTACCTCACAACATTCTATCAAAAACTTATACCAATGATTCACATATACACACTAATATGGTGCTGTTTATTGGCAACTAGCCTCTTCGCTCAAGAAGCTTTACCAGAGAATCATCCCGATTATCAGAGAGCACTGAAAGTCTATCAAAAATTACAGTATGCTATAGGTGATAATAACACGAATTTACCTAAACTGCTCATCTTGGATCGCAAAGAACGTGTAGCTGCCTACCGAAGAGCAGATCGAGCCTTGATTATAGAAAAACCTGCTTTAGAAGTTTGTTTGGCTATGCAGGAAAATGAAGGTGATGCAGCTATTGCCTTTATGATCGGTCACGAACTCACTCATTTCTATCAAGATCATCATTGGGATGAGGCTGGTTTTGGGACAAGTTTTCTAGTTGACCAAGAAACGTTTGAACAGCATGTCCATGATGAAGCTGAAGCAGATACTTATGGTGCTTTTGTAATGAATTTGGCAGGTTACCAAAGTAAAGCTATTATCCCCAAGTTTTTAGATAAAATTTATAAAACTTACCAATTATCAGATAAACTAGCTGGTTACCCTTCTTTAGAAAAACGTAAAGGGGTAGCTAAAAAGGCTGAAGCTAGAAGCCAAGAACTTATCCATATTTATAAAAGTGCTAACTATTTTATGGCAGCCCAAAAATATGGTGAGGCAATTGGAGCCTATCAATATGTATTAAAATTTGTTCGTACAAAAGAATTATACAGCAATCTAGGGGCAACCCTTTTAGCTTATGCGATAGAACATCCTGATCAAGCAAGTACAAATTTTGCCTATCCTCTAGAACTTGAGCCAAAAACCTCTCTGCGTTCTGAAGCACTCCTTTTTGGGAACCAACAAATGAACCTAAACCGAGCTATTCAGAAATTGAAACATGCATTAGAGTATGATCCAGATTATTTTGCAGCTAATCTAAATTTGGTTTGTGCTTATGATTTGGTAGGCAATTATACAGTAGCTCATCAAACCCTACAAAAATTAGAGCAACAACATCTTTCCCCTCAACAGGTTTCAAAACTAATGCTTATGAAAGGAATTTTAGCTGCTCGCAATGGAAGAAAACCAGAAGCTCAAGAAAAGTTTGAGGCTCTACAGGAACACAAAAGTTTAGGAAAACTAGCTCAACAGAATCTACTCAAATTAGCAGGCAATTCTCAGACACGTTCTAATTTTGCTTTTGCAGATTGGCAAATCAAGGATAAAATTGATGGTTTAAATTTAGAAGAAGAACCCAAGCTAAAATCTGATATCAAGTTAGAGTTGAATAAAAAACTGATGCCTCAATCTTTTTTAGAGTTGACTCAATTGGATAATTCTTATATTCTATACTTCCACAGTACAAGACGATCTGCAATTTTACAACGCATTACTAAATCTGATGCAGAAACTACTAAAGGTATTCATATTGGGAATTCAGCAGATTATCTAAAAAAGAAGTATAGCAAGTATACTTACAAGACTATACAGGCTAGAGATGGGTATTTTTTGATTTATGAAAATGTTCGTTTGATTTTCAAAATTAATTCTAAAGATCGAATTGAAGAATGGGCGATTTATAGTAATTATTAGAGTTTTGGGGGGTAATATGGGGATGGCATTGGGCGTTAGCCCAATGCTGATGAATCTGTCATCCCTTCAGGACTCCTATTATAACTATACAGCTGCATGAAGATAACTCCAAGGATGGCATTGGGCTTACTCCCAATGCTGACAAATCTGTCATCCCTTCAGGACTCCTATTATAACTATACAGCTGCATAAGGATAACTCTAAGGATGGCATTGGGCTTACTCCCAATGCTGACAAATCTGTCATCCCTTCAGGACTCCTATTATAACTATACCGCTAAGTAAATTGATAGGTCGTTGATTTTTTAATTTTCTAGCAAAAATTGAAAAATATTTTTTCTTACTAGTTAGAGATTATCAATTAGTTACGAAAAACCTACGAACTATTGATAAATACAGCTCCAAGGATATTTAATACATTGAGCTAAATAACAATTTCACCTTTTCAATTTAAACTTTATAGTTTCATTGATCCAACATTTCAATTCTACTACTTGATCTTCTCGGAGATTGGAATGGATTATGCCTAATATTGAGGGTAAATAGTTGGAGTATCTTTCAATATATCTTTTGGCTCTAGTTTCTACTCTAGGATCTATTTTGATTGCTTCTTCCCATTTACGAATTGCAGCAACCACAAGCGCATAGGCTTCTATGGAGTTGGTGTTAGGATCTGCACAACTTGAAACACTCCTAGCATACATGATACCAATCAACAGTAATGGTTTACCCCAATTTGGATCGAAGGAAACTGCTTTTTCACAATATTCTCTTGCAGTAAAAAAATCTTCGGTTTTATAACTTTCATAAGCAAGATGATATGCTGATTTTGCTTTTAGTTTGTTAGATAAAAAAGTATCCTCTAAGACTGCTTTGTGATACTGAATTGTGTCTCCCTCTAAAAGCCATTTTCTGTGACCAGAATTAAGTACAGTCGTCCGCTCATTCTTGGATGGGGGAATTAAAAATTGTTTGTAATTGATGGATCCTATATAGGGTTCGGAATAAATTACAGAATCTTGAAGCAATAGCTTTAAACGGATCTTGGTCTTATAATCACCTTTGGTGTATCGTTTTCTTTTGGTAAATACATAAGAATTTGCTGGGATTTCTAGAGTTATATAACTATTTCCACAATCACTATATTGCCAATATTCTATTGGTTTCCAATTTTTATTACTGTCTTGAGCTTCCTGTATTATAAATAAGTAATAATCTTGGGTAGGGATTTTCAAAGTATCTTCACTTCTATTGCAAAGATTGATGAATACATAATCTAGACTATCTCTTATCCTGGTTTTTAAGATGATTCCTGAATCTTTGGAAGTGTCCTTAAATTCTTTAACTCCTAAAAGACCATACATACTCCAGTGATTAGCAGGTTGCATATGCTCATAGTTTTGAGCATTTATTGAATTGGATACTTCCCAGAAACTAATTAGAAGAAATGATATTTTGATAAATAACTTCATAAGCTGTTTTTCTAGGAAGATGCAGCATTCTACCAAAAAGGTGTTTGGGTAAATTTTTGATATTTTAGCGGCATTGGGCTTACTCCCAATGCTGACGAATCTGTCATCCCTTCAGGACTCTTATTATAACTACACAGCTGCATGAAGATAACTCTAAGGATGGCATTGGGCGTTAGCCCAATGCTGACGAATCTGTCATCCCTTCAGGACTCCTATTATAACTGTACAGCTGCATGAATATAACTCCAAGGATGGCATTGGGCTAACGCCCAATGCTGACAAATCTGTCATCCCTTCAGGACTCCTATTATAACTGTACAGCTGCATAAGGATAACTCTAAGGATGGCATTGGGCTAACGCCCAATGCTGATGAATCTGTCATCCCTTTGGGACTCCTATTATAACTGTACAGCTGCATGAAGATAACTCTAAGGATGGCATTGGGTTTATTGTATTATAAATAAGTAATAATCTGAATACTGAACCTAGTTAATTTTTTTTAAACGTGTAACGCTACATTTGGCACGTGCAACGTTACACATTAAATAAAGAAAAAATCTATTATTAAACAGTTTTTAACTTTCCTCTAAAATCACTCAAGCTCTGATAACCTTTATCCTGCATAATCTGCTTCAACTCAGCACTTAAACGCCCAAAACACTCCCCACCTTCGCGCATGAGCTGTGTTCCAATCTGCACAGCAGCAGCCCCACACAAGATATGCTCAAAGGCATCCCAAGCATTTTTCACACCACCACAAGCAATCACCTGTATGTCATCTCTTAGACGTAAGTAGAACTGACGCACATTTGCCAAAGCAGTAGGTTTGATATAATCTCCACCCAAACCACCAAAACCATCTTTAGGGCGAATCACTACACGTTCCTCTTGCGGATCAATAATCAAGGCATTTCCAATACTGTTGATACAAGTCACAAACTGAATAGGATAACGATTCAAGATGTTTGCCATAGCTTCAAAATGAATCAAATCAAAATAAGGTGGTAATTTAACACCTAATGGATGTTTATCAAACTTGCTCACTGCCTCCAAAACACGTTCGGTCTGTTCAAAATCATAAGCTGTTTGAGGTTTACCAGGAACATTTGGACAAGATAAGTTCAGTT
>JAKVCT010000248.1 GCA_022448995.1 Saprospiraceae bacterium | reverse complement strand
GCCACTAGTCGGCTCCGCCTCTGACCGCAGAGCGGCTATCCCTACGTTTAACTTTGTTGAGCCCTTCGGGGTTTTCGTCTCGTTCAGCATCAAAAATTCTTGTAAATTATTATAAAATTAATTATGTCCACCTACTTATTATGATAGGTTCTTTAACACAGTTAAATTGAATAAAAGGTAATTTATCGCCTAAAAAACTACTTGAATAAGCTTTAATAGTTAATAGATTTTTAGTTTTGCTGAGTCCTTTGGGGTTTGACTAAAAATTGAAAAATCAATGAACTATCACATAGATAGAAAGGCTTATGGTCTTGCACTCTATTGACTGCAAGCAACACTAGAATAGAATACGTGAAGATGACTACATACAATATATAAAAAGATCTTAGGCAGATATTCCACCTAAGATCTTTTGTTTTTTATACCTATACAGAGAGGGACATCTCCCTACTTACCACCACGCATAGCAGCAAACATATCCCACATTTCTTCTGTAATCAGATGGAAATCACTAAACTGTCCTGCTCCCTGTCTCCATTCTCCACCATCCAACACTACAATTTCACCATTCATATATGCTGCAAAATCAGAGATCATGAAAGCAGCTAGATTAGCCAACTCTTGATGTTCTCCCACTCTACCCATTGGTACTCTATTAGCTGGGTCAAATTTTTCAGCTAAATCTCCTGGCAATAAACGTTCCCATGCCCCCTTTGTAGGAAATGGACCGGGAGCAATTGCATTACAACGAATTTTATATTTGCGTCCCCATTCTACTGCTAAAGATTTGGTCAAAGCATTCACGCCTGATTTTGCACAGGCAGAAGGTACTACATATCCAGATCCAGTATCTGCATAAGAAGTAGTGATGTTTAACATACTTCCTTCTATTTTATTCTTAATCCAGTATTTTCCACAAGCCAATGCATAATTTACAGAACCTTGTAGGACAATTCCAATTACAGAAGCAAAAGCACGGTGTGATAAACGCTCTGTTGGACTTACAAAATTTCCTGCTGCATTATTAACTAAGGCATGTACTGCTCCAAAATGCTCTACAGCCTTATCCAATACATTTTCTACAGCTTCATATTCTCTCACATCTCCGGCTATTGCCAATACGTTTCCTCCTGTTTTTTCAATCATTTGAGCTGCGGCAGCATCTAATTTCTCTTGTTTTCGACTAGTAATTACAATATTAGCACCCAAAGATGAAAAATATGTTGCCATAGATTTTCCTAAACCAGATCCACCTCCAGTTACGATAATTGTTTTTCCTTTTAGCGCTCCATCTACGAGCATAGGTTGAGTATGCATTATTATTAATAAATTTAATTAATGATTAATAGAGTTTATTACGAATAGTTTTGTATGCAAAACCACGAAGTGCTCAGCGAAGCTAATTACTTCTTGCACGACTATTCTGCGTTATGTACTCGACTCCGTAGCCTTGAAAAGGTTTAGAGGCGAAGCCGACTGTGGTATGCTTTGCTACCACCACCACTACAAGTCTCCGTGCAACCTTGATTAGTCGCACAAGCGAGCAATTTATGCTCTATACAACTCCATTCGTAATAAACTCTAATATGGTGATTTTTCATTTTGTCAGAATGACTTGCTGAATATAGCAATAGTTCAGGAAATTATTGTAATGAATCCCAGATATATTATATCGCCTTAGCTAAATCATTTTAGATAATAAACACGAACAAAGAAACGCGCATCTACAGCCCCCAAACCATAAGCGACATTAGGCGAAAGCATCACAGTACTACCTTCTGCCAAGGATGTCTCAGGAATAGTTCCAACAACTTTGGCATAAAGTATTCGCCCATTCATGGGATTCTCAATTCGTAGAATACTACCTGTAGGCATTTGATTGTGCATGACAGATAAGCTTGCCTTATCTGTAAAGTCAGTTCCCTTTAGCCAGCAGGCCACCCCTTCTTGAGTGATCTCTTCTTTATCCAAACTCAAGGACTCGTACCTTTTTTGGTGCATGGCACTTGTCTTTCCCAAAATTCCTGTCAATCCCATTACCCCTTTGAGCGTATCGGATACCCCTGTTTTAGGGAACCAAGCTACATGCAAAATCTGATCTTTGTATAAAACATTAGATAATAAATTATTACGATTCTTGAGTACTTCGATTGGTAGACCAAAATAGACCTTTGCAATTCGGTACAGAGTCTCTGAGGGTTGTACCTTGTAATATACAGGTAAAAAAGCAGTATCTACCCTAGGTTTATAGCGTTTCAAGACTCTGGATATAATCGGAATCTTCAATTCTTGTCCTATTTTAAGCCCATAACTTTGAACCTTAGGGTTCATATGATACAAATCCTGTAAACTGATAGAATAGTAGTTCTTGATAGCATAAGCACTTTCTCCTTTCTTGACCTTATGCATCAAAATTTTTTGACCATGTTCTACCTTTAGAAAAAGTGAATCTGTATTGGATAATAAACTCTTGCGCTGAGTTGGCTTAGCTATTTTTTTACCTCCTAACATAGGAAATTCAATAAAACCATCATTTCCTTCTTGTGCCATTGTGACAGCTACATTCAATAGCATGAAAAGACTTATCCACAAATACCTAAGTCGCATATATTATTGTATATCTGATTTGGATTAAAAATTAATTATGTCTACCTACTTATTATGGTAGTTCGTTGATTTTTTAATTTTCTAACAAAAATTGAAAAAATATCTTTTCTTACTAATTGATAATCAGGATTTTATAAAATTTAACTAATTTTACGCATCCTTTTGATTATCAATTAGTTACGAAAAACCTACGAACTATTGTATTACTAAAAAAGAAAAATTATACCAGCTTGGTATAATTTCAGAAAAGATAATATTTATTGCTACAAAAAACAAAAAAGCTGTTGGAAGTCTCCAACAGCTTTTTTTGCAAAGTATATTATGATTGGTGTTGATTATTGCTCATTGTAGAATAAGTCAACAACATAAGTCATACCAGTGTGAGAGTTACCATTCCATAAAAGAACTGGAGTAGTAGAACCGTTAAAAGCAAAGTCACTGTTAAATGTTACAGTCTCTGCAGTACCTGTACCATCAGTATTAGTTGCTCTGAAAGGATTAGCAAATACTTCTACAGGCAAACCGTAAGCAGTTGCAGGAAGAGTGATGCTGTAAGAATCACCATCAATAGCAGCGTTAGTGATACCACGTAATCCTTCTACATAGAAGTTAGTTACTTGACCATAACCAGAGTGAGCATACTGATTGTTGTTACCATTGCTATCAAAATCTTGGAAGTTAACGCGAGCAGTCAAAGTAGCTAAACCAGTAGGCATAGTCTCAGAATCAGTGTTACCGTTTTGGTTGTTTTCGATTTCTAATTTACCAGTGAAAGTAGAAGTACCTAAACCAGAAGTAGGCATCATAGTTACCATAGTAGCAGCACTACGCTCGCTGTGGTTGTCAATATCATCACTGTTCAAACCATCGTTTAAGTCTACTACGTAGTTTACAGTTGCCCATCCAGCTTTAGTAACAGATACAGTTACAGCACCTGGCTTAATACCACTGAAAGTAGCGATACCATCAGCACCAGTAGTAACAGTTACTACAGCACCGTCAACAGCTACAGCTACAGTAGCTTCAGAAACACCTTCAGCAGAACGGAAAGCAGATTCTCCTTGTGCAGTTACTAATACAGAGTAGTTTACAGTTCTGTCATATACTGCAGTTAAGTTAGAATTATTGTTGTTGTCAGTTGAGTTAATAGTCTCAGTTTGAACAAGTTCTTTCTTAGTACAAGAAGTGAATGCCAATGTTCCAGCTAAAGCAAGTAGTCCTAGTTTAGATGTGATTTTTTTCATGTTTTGAGTAAAATTTTTTTGATTAAAGGGTAGTATAAAAAATTGATAAACAAATTAATGCTAAAACTTAAAAAGATAAACAAAAAAGTGTTATCAATCTTAAGTTAGAGCAAATGTATAAACTTTATCATAAAAAATCAAAACATTTAGAGTTTTTTTTCGTAAATGTTTGATTGATGTTTTTTCAGTTAACAAGTTTACGCCACTCATTTTACAAATAGTGTGCCGTTTTCTGTGTATTCATTAATTATTTAAAATATTATTTAGTTCGCTAAAAAAGAGTCATCTGCTGATCCTCATATTTTTGAGGTGCTTTCAAAGACAAATTTAACGTTTGGTTGATTTTGTGTACAAAATAACTGGTAATTTCCGGTGTCCGTAGATTGTCAGGTTGATGTAACAAGAAATACACCTGTGTTACACCACTCTCCACCCACTTTTTCAGACGTATACACCATTGATCCACCCGTTCATAATCACTTGGTACCAATCCATTTCCTACAAAACGCACAACAACAGAGTCATTAGTTAATAACATATGTAAAACATCGCGTCGTCCAGCAACATCCGTAATGACTGGTGTTACATTATAGTATTCTAACAACTGAAACAGTGCTTTTGTATGCTCTTCAAAGCCAAACCAAGCTTCCTGTCGGAACTCTATAGCTAGAGGAATTGATTCCGTGGGGTATCTTATCAAAAACTGATCCAAAACATCTAGTTGTGTAGGATTAAAATATGGAGGTAGCTGCATAAAACAAATTCCTAACTTCTCTTTTAGCCCCAGGATAACTTCACAGAATTGTGCCAACCGGTCTGTGGACATTCCCAAGTCCTTACTGTGACTAATCATCTGAGGTAACTTAGGTGCAAATTTAAATGTGGAGCTAGACTTTGTATACCAATCTTTAATTTGTTTTTCGCTTGGAATACGATAATGCGTTGTGTTCAATTCAATAGAGCTGAACTGTTTGGTATATTCCTGTAAGTACTGAGGCGCACTAGTTCCTGTAGGATAATACGTCCCCACCCATTCTTTCATTCCCCAGCCAGTTGCCCCATAATAAATTTGGAAGGAATTATTTTGAGTACTTTTTTTTTGAAGTTCTTCTAATTTTTCTTCTGTCAACTTAGGATCATTAGGTAATGAAAAGTCAACTTGGCTAATATCTTCTAGTTTTCCAAATTTCATATAGTCGTTCATTTATTAATTGTGTCCACCTACTTAATTAAACTCAAATCTTTGTGAGCTATCTTGTTGTTAACGATAAACAAAGCATTCAGAACAAGATTTATTTATAAAATGTTTTGAGTAGTTCAGAGGCTAATTTCCCTTGAGGGGTATAATCCTTGGCAAAGTCTCCTTCTCCTTCATTGCCCAATCGATTGGGATACCATTTCCATTGAAAACCACCATGCCACCAATTTTTTGCTCCCCAAACCCTTAGTAAAGCTTCTAATGCATTGGCTTGTGCTTGTTCGTTCTTTGCTATTTGTGATTTTTGATTCTCCAATTCCCATGATCGATATGCACAGGCATCTATGCTCATATATCCAAATTCCATAAACAAAACAGGTTTATTCACTTGTTTTTGTACAATTTCTACTGAATCAACAATAGGCAACCAAGCTTTACTTAGATCTTTGACAGAAGGTGTCTGACTGTCCACTAAAGGAAAATAAGCATCAATCCCTATATAGTCCAAATCCTTCCAAAATGAAATATTTTGATAATTATCCCAATTGGCAGCATAGGTAAGCTTTCCCTTATAAACTTTACGGATTTGAGGAATGAGTTCTTGCCAAAACACTGATCGTTGTAGCACTGTCTGCTTCAGTTCTGTTCCAATACAAAAAAGCTCAATATCTAACTGTTGAGCTTGTTTAGCAAAAAACAAAATAAAATTAGTATAATTTTTTTCCCAAGCTTTCCAATTCTCTTCTTCTTTCAATTCAAAATCTCCAATCCACTGATCATAAGTCCAAAGCTGAGGTTTTAAGCAAACTTTTATACCATTATTCTGTGCCAACTTGACACTTTCTTCAATCCCTTCTTGGCGCTCTCCCCACCATTGTCCCTGCATATTGTACTGAATACTAGGTTTTCCTTTTCGGAAGAAGCCAAACGGCTGCAAGGATACCCAGTTTATTCCTAGATCCTTCATTGCCTCTGTTGGATCCTCAGGAAAGGGATTTGGTGGAGCAACCATTGCAACTCCTTTAATAGGCATTGTCCAGTTTGGAGGGATTGAGGTAGTTGTTGTTTTGGGATACTTTTCTTTTTGGACATTTATACTTTGATTAGTATCTACCTTGGGCTGACAGGAAACTACCAATACCAATACTATTGCATATTTCATCTTGTGTATAGATAAGTAGATGAATTTCTCTAATACAAGCATGAGATATACTTTTTGAGTTTGTAACGCTGGAAAGCTCATAAGGTGACTCAAAACAGCTTGCTGTGACTGGTGAGTAGCTTTGCTCTCACCTGGCTTAAGCCCAACAACCTTTTGGTTGGCGAGATAGAGCCCTTCGTTTTTTTTTTGCATACTAAACAATCAAGGTTATTCAAGTAGTTTTTTAGGCAAAAAATGGCCTTTTGTTCAATCTACATAATTCTTAAACAATTTCAACAAAAAAAACGAAGCCAAATGATATTTGGCTTCGTTTTTTTTAGCTCCCTTATTTCTCAGTTCCTAAGTTTTTAGTCTAGTCTATCTGCAATTTCCAAAGAACTGCTCATTTGTAGATCCTCTTCATGTCCAGATTTGACCAAAGTCTCTGGAGCTTTTCGGGTGTCCACTACCTCTGTAATTTTCCAGCCACTTTCAGTGTGAATCAGTACAAACATATTAATTCCTGAATAGATAAATTTGTCTTTCACAAAAAACTCATAATCCATCCACACCATTGCTATATTTTCATCTATTTTAGTCGTCTCAGACAATATATTAGTTTTCCAAGTACTATCTCCAACTGTTGCTAAAGAGAGCACAAAGTCATCAACAGATACATATTCATACAGGGTTTTTCCCTCATGTCTCATGGTTGATAAAAATCGAGCAGAGTGGTGAAATACGGATCTGAACTTGGAAGTATCTGCTTCGTACATGGCATCAAACATTTGTTGTACACTTTCAGTTACTTCTTTCTTAGCAGATTGTGCATTGACTGAGGAAGAATAAAAAAGCCATAAAGGTAAGATTAGTAAATACGTTACGTTCTTCATAATTTAGGGGAAATTTTATGAATTAATTCAGGGTTGTTTTAGTAAAATAAGACCACTCTTGAACACAGAGCAATGCATTATTTTTTAATTTAATCGAGGTACAGTAATCACAATTTTTAGAACAATTCTGTAGGGGAAGTACAGTTCTGTTTAAATCTGATTGTATACTAAATTCTGTTTTTTAATAGTTCGTAGATTTTCAATAAGATATACTTCAATTTTCATCAAATTTAATATCCTTACCTACTTAAGTAGATAGCCACAATTAATTTGTATTTAATTCAAGCAGCCTTTTTGCGCTGCACTTCGTTAAAAAGC
>JAKVCT010000247.1 GCA_022448995.1 Saprospiraceae bacterium | reverse complement strand
TCACGAGGCTTTTTAACGAAGTGCAGTGCAAAAAGGCTGCTTGAATTAAATACAAATTAATTGTGGCTATCTACTTATTTATTTATCTGCAGCTATATTTACTTACCATCAAGAGCTTTTTAGTTCCTGCAGGACAAGGTCCATTATCCTTGATTGAAATATTTTTGTAAGAACCAGTCACTGTTAGATTATCACATTTCTTAGGATCCTTGTGAATCTCCACATTCTTAAAACATACATTCACACGTTCACCACTTTTTGTTGTAATTGTTCCTACATTGTAACAGTAACAACTCAATGGGTTCATCACACCTGTAAAGGAACGAAAAGAACCGCTCACTGTTACTTCCTCGGGTGTATTCCCATCATCACTAATACATTCTACAGACACTAGCTCTAATATATCCATAGTACTTTTGGCACAAGCTCCTCCTCTTTTTGAGGTATAGGTAATATACTTACCTTTGGCAGCTACATTAGTGCAATCAATTTTTTTCTTACCCAGTTTATCCAAACATACAGGAATCCTTGTTCCTTTTGCATTAGTAATATATCCACCTCGATTACAGAAACAGTTAATCCGATCTGTGGCATCTTGTTTATTTTCAAATAGACCACTTACTTTGATATAGTTTCCATCAAATTTCTCTGTAGCGGAAGAAAAAGATCCTCGATTAGATTGTTGAATCACCTGCTCCTTTTGAGCACTGATAAATGGTACAAAGCTCAATAAAAACAAGCATAAAGTAATAGCGATTTTCATGTGGCATTTAGGTTTGTAAAAAAATATATTCTACCGTCTAAATTAACACAAATTAAGGAAATTTGTGCAAAAAATGGAATATTTACGAATACTGGAAAGCACCTTTTAAGTTTCCTAATTTTCAATACAATTGATTTTGACCATTTACTTTTAGGTAAAAAAGGTTTACATTTGTATATATGAGACATTTTTTAGGAAAAGACAAGAATTTTGCAGAGCTAAGGTATTTTTACAAAATTTTCGCATTCAAAATATATGCCAAAAAACAAAAAAGCTCTACACATTCCAAAGATAACTTGTCTTTCTAATTCAAAATGTTCTAATGAAAAAAATACAACGATAGCATTAATTTTCAGATAGTTATCCCCTAGTTAAGTTTAAAAAGAAGCATTTATTTGAAATATTTTTTGTTTAAGAATGAGAAAGGTAAAACAATAGCATCTATTCTAGATAAATACCCCTAGTTAAGTTTAAAAAAAGCATTTATTTGAAATAACTTTTGTTTAAGAATGAGAAAAATATAACAGTAGCATTTATTCTAGATAAGTATCAAAAGGTATCTGTGAAGATTCCCAAAACATTGATAATACACAGCTAACCAGTTTTATATCCCCACCTATTTTCATTTTTTGCATTATCATCACTACAATTTAGCGTGTATGAACATCTTAAAATTAACAAAAACAATAGCAAGTGTAATCCTATTTATTGTGTTTTTATTCCAAGTTAATCAGAGTCGTGCACAGTATACTCCTGCCGGACAGGCGCCTGGTGCACTTTGGTTCAACGCGTCTCAAGGAGTAAATACCAATGCTAACAATGCAGTAACTTCATGGAATGATCTGTTCACCAATCAAGTTACCAATGCTACTGGTCAAGGTGGTAACAGTAATACTGATCGCCAACTTATCAATATTTTTGATGGTGGAACAGTAGAAGGTGTTCGAATAGATGGAGGAAATGATTATTTTTCGCTTACCAACGCTCTAGACATTAATGATGCTCCCTCTTATGAGAAGAAAATGTTTTTTGCGGTAGTTCGTACTCCTGCCATACTATCTGGTCGTGAACTAATTTGGGAGCAAGGTGGAGGAACTAATGGTTTTGCAATCCTTACCAACAATGATGATCTATTTGTAACTGCTTGGCACAACATGCCTGGAGGAAGCAATTATGTTGCCTCAACCAACAATATTCAACCTAATACAGAATATATTATCACCCTGTACTTTGATGCAAATGGTGAGGGCCTGAGAGGTTATCTCAATGGTATTCCTTTTTTGAATAATGTTGCAGGGACAACTACCAATCCTATTCCTAGACATCCTTCTACTCCCAATCTTGGAGGAAACACTGACAACATTGTTATTGAAACAGGTGCTAGTCAGTCTCCACCACATTTCAGTGGGTATATTGGTGCCTATTTACAATACAATGAAGAAGCTTCGCAAACCAAGAGAATCTTGGTAGAAAATGTATTGGCTCATCAGTATAATATTCCAATCATACAAGATTACTACAGCAGCAACACAGGCGAGGCACTCATTGGAATTGGTCGTTTCTCTGGAGCTGATTTTGCTACAAGTGCAGCTTATGATGGTGGGCAAGGATTAAGTCTCTATGATTTTAATTATATGAATGCGAATGGAGATTATGTGTTAGCAGCCCACAATGGGGCAACGGGAACTGCTTCGGATGGAGGAAATGAATTACACTCTAATCGTACTTGGGCTGTTGAAGCAACCAATCAGGGTAGTCCAAATGGGCAAATTCGGGTTTGTTTTGATCCTAGTGCACTGGATCCTGTCCTAATGGGCAAAAGTATCACCACCTATTATCTAAGGATCAATGGTATACCTTCTCCAGTTTCTGCTTCTTACTTGGGTAATCGTATTGCGTTTTTGGTAGATGTTTCTAGTATAGATGGTGCAGATATTACTCTAGGTGTTAGTGATGTAACTACTCTATTAGGTATCTGTGAGGATGGTATTGACAATGATGGTGATGGTCTAATTGATTGTTATGATACAGATGGAGGAGAGTCTTGTGGAAATGGAATGAGTCCAGTCTGTGATAATTTTTACTTTGGAAATACGCCTCCAGATTGTGAGGCTATTCTAGATACTACAGCTAATAATTTTAATTTGGGTCTACAGTTCCAAACAGATCAAAACTTATATCCAGCAGATCAGCGTTCTGGTGTTTTTGTAATGGATATGAATAGTGATGGTACTCCAGATATGGTTACTATTGGAAACTCTACCCTAGGGAATAAGGCATTCATTTTTGATGGAGCTACTGGCAATGTGATCCAAACCTTTAATCTCACAGGTGCTCCGCATCCTTACATTATACCTTGTTTAGCAGACACCGATAACGATGGTTCAGGTGAGCTCTTCCTCACTAATAATAATCGACAGTTAGCTTGTTATGAATATGGTAATAGTAACCCTGTATGGATTACTGCTAACGGACAAGTTTTTAGCCAACATCAAAGTGCACAAGTTGCTGATTTTGACAATGATGGTACTGCTGAGGTTTATGTGGGTAATGCTATTTTTGATGCTTCGACAGGAACTCGTTTGGTAGCTTATGCAAATGGTCAAAATTCAGGTAGAGTATCTACTGCTTCAGGTGCAGCAGATGCTTATCCCATTGCTTTTGATTTGGATGGGGACAATGACTTAGAGTTAATTGCAGGAAATGTAGCCTATGATATTAATTTAGGAAATGGTACAGCCAATAACGGCTCACGTAGTGTTTATAGTTCTGTTTCAGGAACCAATATTAATGATGGTTTTACTTCAATTGCAGATATCGATGCCAATGGAACAGTAGATGTTGTAGTTACCAGCAGAGGTTATGTTTATGTTTGGGAACCTAGTACTACAGGTGGGGGAACTAATTCAGGAACCTTGCTTACTACCGCTCGACGTCACCACAGTAATTCTACTTTAACAGGACGAGCAAACTTGGGTGATTTTGATAATGATGGGATTGCAGAAATAGGTATTTACGGTTCCAACCGCTATAAGGTTTATGAATATAATGCAGGATCACCTGGAACACTCTCTGTTTTGTGGGAGCGAACTAGTTTGGATGATGGCTCTGGTATGACAGGTAGTTCTTTATTTGATTTTGAGGCGGATGGTCGTGTTGAGGTGGTTTATTCTGATGAGGAACATCTTTTTATTTGGGATGGTGCAACTGGTGTTGATAAGACAGTGATTACTGCAAGAGCAGGCACTCGCACAGAGTATCCTCTTGTGGTGGATGTGGATGCTGATGGTCAAGCTGAAATTGTATTGACTGTGCAAACAGGAAATGGCCCTAGTAACACTCAACAGGGTTGGATTGCTGTTTATGGGTCAGGGAATACTCCTTGGGCAAGTGCTCGTCGTGTTTGGAACCAGCATGGATTCTTCAACACCAATATTAATGATAATGGTACTGTCCCTATTGTACAACAAAATCATGTTGCATTGGGTGGTAATATGAATAGCTTTATTGCACAACCGAGCTTACTGGATATTAATGGCGATCCTATTATTCCAGCATTAGATTTCGTCATAAGTTTCGATCCGAATACTGCAGGAAGTGTCAATCAATCTTCTTGTCCTAATAGCCTTGGCTTATCTATGCAGGTTTCTAATGAGGGAGATTTTGATATCCTATCAGAGTATTATATTTCTTATTATCATAATGATCCTAAGGATTTGTCAGATAATCCCATCTATATGGGGACAGATACCTTCAATCTTTCCATTGCTGTTGGTGATACACTTCAGATGCCAACTATATGGGTGCCTTTAGTAAACCTTTCGGGTAGTAATGGTGCCAATGACGCTAATGTTTATTTTGTAGTAAATGATGCAGGTCCTGGATTGACTCCTGGTACAGCGTTGACAGATACTATTAGTTTACCCAATACGGGACTAGGAGAATGTAGTTATGATAATAATATCTATGGACCATTCACCTTGACAGACTGTGGTACAGCAGATTTAGATGCTGACGATGATGGTATTCCTGATTTAGCTGAAAATTATACTGGAGATGCTGACAATGATGGTACTCCTGACTTCTTAGATAATGATTTCTGTTTAGCTACTTATAATGGAATTAGTGCTTGGGATTGTGCAGATGGGTTACCTATTCCAGGGGCTGATTTAGATTTTGATGGAGTTCCTAACTATAGAGATGCTGATTTCCCTGCCTGTGGAGGTTTGGTCAATGGGGTTTGTGCTAATTTCGATTTTGATGGTGATGGTATTGCTAATCATCTAGATCTTGATTCTGATAATGATGGAATTTCAGATTTAATTGAAGCTGGTGGGGTAGATACTGATGGTGACGGGCTGGCAGATAATATTATAGATACTGATGGTGATGGTCTAATTGATTTATTTGATAATGATGATACTGATGGTATACTCGGATCTTCTCCTTGTGCTCCTCAAATGGCTTGTCTTTACTTAAATTCTACAAGTACCTTGTTGGATATAGATAGTGATGGTACTATAGATAATCTGAGAGATATGGATAGTGATGGTCGTCCAAATTATCAAGATCTTGATTCTGATAATGACGGAATCAGCGATTTGATAGAAGTGGGTGGTGTGGATGCAGATGGTGATGGGGTGGCTGATAACTTAACTGACTTGGATAATGATGGATTTGTAGATATCTATGATCCTGATGATGATGGTACACCAGGTATTGACAATGGTCAGGATCCTTTGGTTGTAACTAGTGGGAATGATGTAAATAATAATGGGGTGGCTGATGATAATCAAAATTATCTAAATGGAGAAAATGCTCCAACGGATCATGATGGTGATCGCTTGCCAAACTTCTTGGACTTAGATTCAGATAATGATGGTATTTCAGATATTTTAGAAGTTGGGGGGACAGATGCAGATCATGATGGTATGGTTGATGGTACGGTAGATGCAGATAACGATGGATTCATGGATGATGTGGATCCTGATGATGATGGGATAGCTGGTATTGATGATCCAAATGATCCTTTTATCTTGACTTCTGGCATTGATGCTGATGCTGATGGAAAGGCTGATGATGGTCAGGATTTTACAAATGGAAGTGGAACGCTCTTTCTCAATTTAGATAATGATAATTTGCCTCATTTCTTAGATTTAGATTCAGATAATGATGGAATTGCAGATATTGTAGAAAATAATGCAGGTTTAATCTCCACAGATATAGGTGGTGGTACTTTTATCAATGGTCAAATCGGTGATCTAAATATTATAGACTCCAATAATGATGGCTGGCATGATCCATCTGCAGGGGTAAGTACTCCATTTGCAGATGCAGACGGTGATGGTATTCCTAACATGTATGATTTAGACTCTGATAGTGATGGTGTATTGGATCATATAGAAGGTGTATGTACTGGTTGTGTGGGTTCTATGATGCTTATTCCTACTGGTGTTGATGCGAATCAAAATGGCTTCTTGGATATGTATGAAAATCTAAATGCGACCAATGATGGAATAGGTATCAATGATGGTGTCAATCCAAATGATGATGATGATGATAATGATGGTATTCCTGATTTCTTAGATATTGATGCTGATGATCATGGCGAACCTGATTGGTCAGAGGCTTTTGATATTAATACAACAACAAGTGGTTTAGATGATTTAACACAAATGGCTGTAGATTATGAAACGGCTAATGGAAATCCGAATGATTACTCAAGCCTAGATAGTGATGGAGACGGTTTACCAGACTGGATAGATAACCAACCTAATACAATTGGTTATAATCCTACAATTGTTCCACCATTCTTAGATCCTAATAATCCTGCCTATATAGATGTAAATAATAATGGAATTGCAGATCTTGTCGATCCATATATCAATGGTTCTACTTTTGTTCCTACGCCTAATTCTGATGGCTCGGGTGATGATGACTGGAGAGATCCAATTACGCTCTTGGGCTTTGAATTTATTGCATTTGATATTCAATTACAAAATAAAGATGCAGAAGTATTTTTGACATGGACTGTAGCTCGAGACGAAACTAAACTGCAGTATATCATAGAGCATTCTCATAATAATACACATTTTAAACCTATCTTAGAGGTAAATGGTCAGCAGGCTATCAATGAAATTACTACATATAATGCTGTTGATTACTATCCACAAACTGGTTATAATTATTACAGAATACAAGTAGTGGATTTGGATGGTACCTTCCTATACAGTGCTATCCAAGTAGTGAACTTGAAGGAAGGTGAGAGTGGTAATATTACTATTGCTCCCAATCCTGTAAAGGATCAGGCTAATCTTGTATTTAGTGACTTGGAAGGTCAACAAATTGATGTTGAAGTTTGGTCTATTCATGGTCAGAAATTATTGACAGAACAGTTTGATCTTCAGTATCAGAAAGAAACACAGGTGCTTCGTGGTTTGGATCAGCTCAGCACAGGAACTTATCTAGTGCGTGTATTGGTCAGAAATACAGGAATTGTTCTAACACGTAAATTGATTAAGCAATAGTATTGCTTTAGAAAGCTAATTTTGAATTAAAAAAGAGGTTGCCGAAAAAGGTAAAAACTAATCTGAAAGATTAGAATATTATTTGGCGAGGGAACTCTGAAAGGCTCAGCGCAGCTAATGAATTAGCTGCGCTGAGCCTTTCAGGGTTCCCTCGCAACAAAGAAAAAATAAAA
>JAKVCT010000246.1 GCA_022448995.1 Saprospiraceae bacterium | reverse complement strand
CAGGATAAGCGCTGAAAGCATCTAAGCGCGAAGCCCCCTCTGAGATGAGTATTCCCTACCAGAGTCGTGGAAGATGACCACGTTGATAGGCTATAGGTGGAAGCACAGTGATGTGTTAGGGAGCCAAGTAGTACTAATGACTCGACAGCTTCCCTTTTTTAATAAGAAATAGCATAATTGAACAGAATCGTTTGATGATCTATAGTCTTCTTTTCTCCAAAATTTGTCATAAAGAATAACTTTAAAGAAATAGCTCGATATAAAAAGAGCAAAAGAGCTAATGGTGGTAAGAGCGGAGGAGATATACCTTTTCCCATTCCGAACAGAGTAGTTAAGCCCTCCAGCGCCGATGGTACTGACAATAGTTGGGAGAGTAGGTCACTGCCAGTCTAAATTACAGAGTCTTTCATGTTAAATGAAGGGCTCTTTTTTTTGTCTATTTTAGACTCTCTTTGATTTTATACTAATCCATAATCAAAAGTTGTATTCGTCTTAGCTTCGCTAAGCTTGATTTTAACTATGGATTAGTGTTTGATAAAATAACTGATAATCAATTAAGTATAAGTGGTTTAAAGAGAATTGCTCTGCAATGTAAACTTTTTTACTTAATAGTTACTGTTTTATAATTTTATGTGTATATACTTGTTGAGTGGATGGATTACTTAACCTAAGAATGTATAATCCATTTTGTAAATCCATAATATTTAAAGCTGTATTAGAAGAAGCTTCTTGGGTTAGAACTAACCTACCATTCATGTCAAACACTTCGATATATTGATTCTGTTCTATACCTTGTATAAAAATTTGTTGAGATGCAGGATTAGGGAAGATAACAAAATTTGCTTCTTCTTCTAGTTCTTCTACACTTGTAGTATTGTCTAAACCAACTATAGTTAGATCACCATTTGAATCAAAGGGATCTGCCCATTTTTCATTAGTATAAAGATCTGAACCGGTTAAGGTGAGTAAAAATGCTTCTAATGCATTTCTTTCATTTTGAGTAAGTTGTAAATTTTGTAGTTGTTGTCCTCCCGGCCCATTCAGGCGAGGATCTAAGTTGATATTATTGGAAGTAGGAGGTAAGGTATTATAATGATTAATTACTGCGGCTATACTATTAAGATTTCCATTGTGCATTAATGATCCATTAAGCATACCCGAAGGATTTACTAAATCGCGTAAAGAGGGCGAACGAGTATTTGTCAAATCGGGTCCAGATCCATCTGCTGAAGTTATAATACCGTTGTTTAATGATTGAGGATCTATATCAAATTCAGGTGCTCGATGACAACCATTACAGCCTGCACCACCTGCTTGAGGAGGATTAAGAAAAAGTTGTTTACCTAGATTCTCTTGAGCAGTAAAATTGGGGAAATTAGTATTCTCATTATTAACCTGTTCTCTTCCTATATCATACTTAGAGTCAAAGGATTGCATACTACGAATAAACTGAGCCAAAGCTAACTGTATGCGATTCTCCGTAACTAAGGAATCACCATATACATAATTGAAAAGATCATTATAATAGCTAATTTTTTGCATTCGGCGAATCAAGGAGTCTAAATCTGGATCTCCATTAGACCCACTAAAACCCATTTCTGCATGATCTTGAATTGGCATAGTTGTTTGCTCTTCTAATGTTGCAGCGCGTTCATCCCAGAAAAATTTAACTTCGTCTGCAAAACGAGAGTTCACTAAACGCATAGAATGGCGTCCCGTGATTCCATTGACTCCTATACTTAGTCGAGCAGTATCCCCAAAGGCAAATTCTTGTTGGTGACAGCTTGAACAGGATATACTACCATCTACAGACAGTTGTTTATCATAGAATAGTACACGACCAAGTGTGGCTTCTGCATCTGTAATGTTATTTTGAGTAGTTGTATTATCTTTTGTTATATAGTTGGGGATGGTTTGATTCGCATAGTTTTCAAGATTATCTAGATCAATAAGACCTGTTCCCATCACAGATGTCCCTACGGAATACATAAATAGGCTAAGAAATAATAGTAAGGAAAGTTTTATTTTTAGAGTCATCTCTTATTTGGATTAGTTTATTTGATAATGATACTTGTCTATTCTCCTATGATATGTTAGTTAGATAAAGAATGCAATTATTGTTTTACTAAACTCAATGAACAATGAGATAAACTCAACGAAAAAATTTATTTTACTTTTAAGTAGCTAGTCACAGTTATTTTGTTTTTATTCACGAATGGCGCTGCGAAGCAAATTCAATCAGCTTTCTAGCTTCGTAGAGTCCTTTGGGGTTATTATAAAATTAATTATGTCTACCTACTTACTTAGTTGGGCGAATTATTCGATAAAAATCTATAAACTAGTTGTTTATGAAAATATTAATCACAGGAGGTACTGGTTTTATAGGTTCACATGTAGTAGAAACCTTACTGCGAGATGGACATACAGTGAAAGTTTTGAGTACATCATCATCCATACATCCCAATTTGAAAAGAGTAGCAGATCAGATTGAAATTCTAAGAGGTAATTTTGGGAATGAGGTGTTAATGACAAATTATTTAGATCAAATAGATATACTTATTCATTTAGCATGGACAACAGTACCGAAGGACGCTTCTGATAATCCTATATATGATGCACAGTCAAACTTGGTAGGGGGACTACATCTACTAGAGGCGTGTGTAAAGGCTAAAATTAAAAAACTGGTCTTTATTTCTACAGGTGGAGCTCTTTATGGTAGACCCGATTATACACCAGTAGATGAGTTACATCCTCTACGTCCAATTTCCGCTTATGGTATTTCTAAAATGACTTTTGAACGCTATCTCTATTTTTATTATAAAAATAGAGGACTAGATTATACGGTTTTGCGTTTGTCAAATGTATATGGTCCTCGACAGAATTTGAGTAAAAAGCAAGGAGTAATTGGTATATGGTTGGATAAGATCATACGCCACGAACCTATAGAAATTTGGGGTGATGGTCAAGTGGTACGTGATTATATTCACGTAAATGATGTTGCAGAGGCTTTATCTTTACTGTTGCAATATGCAGGTGGTTATAAGATCTTTAACTTAGGTAGTGGACATGGTGTTTCTCTTAATCAGATTTTATCTATAGCTAAAGACTTAAGTGATGATCCTGTCAAAATTAGTTATTTACCTTCAAGATCGTTTGACGTAAAGGTAAATATTCTAGATAGTAGCCGTATTACGGAGGCTTTAAATTGGAAGTCGCAAATTAGTTTAGATGCTGGAATTAAAACGGTCTGGGATTGGCTAAAGAGTAAGTAAGTGTGGCTTGATATAGCTTTTTTTGTGGATAAAACACTAAACTTAAAAAAGAAATCATTCGTAGTTTTTTGACGATCAATTATTTTTCTTGATACCGAGCTACGAAGTGCTCAGCGAAGCTAAACAGCCTAAAAAAACTGCTTAGAATCAGTAAGATTCTAAGCAGTTTTTTAACTAAATTATCTGTATTGATAGTTCGTTGATTTTTTAATTTTTGGGCAAAAATTAAAAAACGTCTTTTAGCTCCGTAGAGTACTTGTTGGTTGTAACTATCTGATAATTAATGATTTATAAGAAAAAACGTCGGTTTTGTATATCCTTTTTATTATCAATTAGTTACGAAAAATTAACGAGCTAAGGCTGTATGTAATAAAGGTTAAATTTCTACTTCTAATTCTTCAAAGATAAGATCTAACTCGTCAAAAGATTTATAACCTACTTTTTCCTCTTCATCTCCTTGTAGGCTTAAGCCTTTGAGTGTGAGCAGTTCAGCAAGTTGTTCGTAATCTGTTGCTTGAAAATCAATATTCAGTAGAACAGGGAAGTTTTTCGTTAATAGTTGTAACTGTTTGAGTACAGAAGGATTTTGCTTAAGCATTTTCCAAGTTAAGTTATTCTTAGAAAAGTTGAGCATGAATAGCTCCACACTAGAAGCATATAGATTAAACTGTTCTGGTAAGTTCTGCAAATCTGACCAATCCCCAATTATCCATTCTTTTATGATTGGAATATCTCCTAATTCTTTAACCAATTCTACAGAAGCAAACATTCCTAATTGAATCATATCTAATTTTAGGTCTACAACCATTTGGCTGATCTGCTCTGCAGATTGATTACCCAAGAATTCGCCAACTATTTTAGGACCTACTAACCATTCTTTAATTTCTTTGATTGCTTGAGGCTCTAAGTAGTTGCTATCTCCAAAATTCATATTGAAACCTAACCATTCTACTCCCCAAGCAGAAAAATATCGTGCATCTGTCAAGTTATTTATCGCACTAGCTTTGATTGCTGTTTTGAGTTGCATAAGCTAATTTTTTGAAATTTTTCAGAACTTTTTTATCAAAAAATATAATACCATGCAATATTACAAAAAGATAAGAGCTTTATTGATTAATAGTCTCTGACTTTTTAATTTTTTACCTTGTAGAGCATTTTGAGGTTTATTTCATTGAATTCTTTGGAGGATTTATCACCAAGAGTGCTCAACCTAAAAAATAGGGCTATTTATCAAGCACTGATAAACTAGTGTTTTTCAGGCAAGAGTATTATAAGCTAATCCCTTTTGTACAATTTCTTTTATAAATCCCAAACAAGTATGTTCTATTTCTACATTGATGGAGATATTTAGTTGCTGCAATAAGCTTTTGAGTATGCTCTTGATACTATGTTGAGGATGTTGTGCTAAACTACTGAGTAAGTGTGCCATGAATGGTGTAATACTCCAGTTTTCTACATCTAATGTTTGTTCATTTCTGTAAACAATAAGATAAGTAGGAGTTTGGGTATAAACCCAATTAGCTTGAAAAACAGTATAGTTCAATTCTAACAACTCCCAAATACCTTGGAAGGTCAATTGCTGATCTAGCTGTATTGAATTGATATCTGCTACTACACTATCAAGGTCTAGTGCATGAAAGACTTGACTTTGAGTCCATTCAAAACGTAGAGCATCTAGTAAAAATGGACAATGATTTGCAAATCCCCATGCTTGTTCTTTTTCAAATTCAATTAGACAAGCCGGAAACTCTTGTAGTGGAACATTGGTAGAAATCGAAGAGGCTAAAAACTCAATGATCAATTTCATCCAAAGTGTCTCTCCTAATTTATTCTTAGTGAGTGGATAACAATCCGAGCAGAGCTTATTATAGTTTTCAATCACCATAGTTCGGTAAATACCTGCTACCTCCATGTTATCAAATTGTGCTGCACCTTTCCCAAATTTACATAAATTGAGAAATCGAGTATTGCTATTTTTTAAGCTATTAGGCATTGATTGAGTATTGTTGAACAAGATTTTCTAGTTGATGAAGCTCATTTACCAAAGGTTGCAAACCATTAAAGTTACCATCTCGTTCTAATAAAATAGGAACTTGGCGATTAATAACTGGGTAGATTTGATCTAAAAGTTGAAATACTTGTGGGCTAATCGCCTGTTTATGAGAATCAATAATAAATCCTGTTTCCAGAATTTGGTGTCCTGCTACATGTAAGTATTCTACTGCCTCTAGAGGCATTTGTTTGAGAAGTTCTAAAGCATCAAGATTATGATTATTAGCATTAATATATACATTATTAATATCTAATAAGATCTTGCATCCCGTACGTTGGACAATTTCTCTAATAAAATCAGCCTCTGACATTTCTTTTTCTACACTAGAATAATAACAGACATTTTCTAAGATTAATGGACGCTCTAAGAAATCTTGTGCTTTATGGATCTTATTAACTAAAAGGTTAATAGCATCTTTGGTAAAAGGCAAGGGTAATAACTCAAAAAGGTGTACATTGTCATATTCTGAAAAGCAAAGATGTTCACTATACTCTTGGATATTATAACGCATCATAAAATCTTTGATACGCTGAAGCTTTTTGAGATTTAATGCATTATGACTACCTATAGACAGGGATATACCATGTGCAACAAATCGATATTTTTGAGCCAATTGATCTAATTGTTTTTTCCAGTAGCCACCTACATTCATCCAGTTTTCAGGAACAACTTCTACAAAGTCAATGATAGGATGTGTTTCTTCTAATAGCTCAGGAACAATTTTTTTTCTTAGACCCAGTCCAAATGAATTCATAAATATGGTGTGTGTTTTTAGCAGTGGTGGTGTATTTTGATAATGAATAGGTTGGAAAAACTAAATACTCTGTAACCTAAACTTTCAAACATTTTTAGTCAAAACACTTTACTTATTTATGTTACAGAGCAGCTAGATTAACTAACTATTATTGGTTCTTAATTTCATTATCAATCTGCGCGATTTCTTCTTCTAAATCGAAAGAGACTTGATTAATAGCTACAATTTGTCTTTCCTTAGAAACCTTTATACTGCTATTGGTTAACTTAGGAGAGTTCAAATCATTTATCAAGCGTCTCTTGAGCTCGTCCAGACGTTTGAGTTCTTGTTTAAGCTCTTTTTTAGATTTACGCATAGAACGCTTGCTTTCTGGCTCTAGTGTATACATGGAGCTTCCTGCTCCAGGAAAATAACCGCAACACAATTCTAAGATTAGATGTGCCTTAGGTTTTTCCTCACCTAATTGGGTGCTAATAATTTCTTGCTGTGTGCCCAAAGTACTACTCGAAAATAGTGGTGTCGCATTTACAGAACCAACACTTGCGGCAATAGCTAAGCTTGAACTTAAAACTAATTTTTTCATG
This sequence comes from Saprospiraceae bacterium, assembly GCA_022448995.1. Lineage (GTDB taxonomy): Bacteria > Bacteroidota > Bacteroidia > Chitinophagales > Saprospiraceae > JAKVCT01. The sequence goes on along the minus strand of JAKVCT010000246.1, from coordinate 872 downwards.
ACTTGTGTAATATTTTGTTTTGTAATATGAATGCATAGTTACATTCATTGTTGAAGGACCAATTGATAATTACAAATAGACAGATGTGTATGAATTTGATTATGGTGGGAGGTAGTTGTTAAGATTTTCCTATAACTAAAACTAGAATGTTAAATGCTCTTAAAAGTATTCGCAATTCTTTCAAAACATACAAAAAATAAATAGCCTATCCACCAGTATTGGAAAAGGCTTTTAGTGATAACTCAGGTAGAATTATGGATTCGTATTTTTATGGATCTACAGCCGAATTTAAATAAAATGTCGTAGCTTCAAAAGCTAGTGGCTAAGAGCTAACCTCAAATAGCTTAACGAAGTTAACCCCTCTTAATTTTTGTACTAAATCTAATTTTTAAACAACTTCATTTTCAGAAAACTAAACCTATGAGATTTCAACTACTATTTTATGTCCTATCCTTGTTTATAATAAATAGAACACTGAATGCACAAACACTTAAGATCACTTATCGTTTAGGACACAGTTGTTCTTTTGGTCAGGATGAAAATGGAGATCCCATGAGAGGAGCTTGTACTGTAGATCAAGAATTTATATATAGATTTAAAGAAAGAAGAGGTGCACTTATTGCTCGGCAATTCAATACTAAAAGAGTACAGTCAAAATATGAAGATGGTGAATTTACAGTGGTATCTGATAAGACTAAGAAATGCTTATTAATTAAGATGATTAAGTAGGTGGACATAATTAGTTATAGAATAATTTAATCAGCCTTTTTGTAGATAGGTTTGCTTCGCAGAGCCCTTCGTGGTTCAGTATTAAGCATATTTCTTCTCTCACCTTTTGCCATTGCTGCAAAAGGTGACCAAAAGATCTAGGA
>JAKVCT010000245.1 GCA_022448995.1 Saprospiraceae bacterium | reverse complement strand
CTAAGAAGGTTCTGAAGGCAGAGCTAGAAACACTAAAAGCAGCAAATGCAAAATTAATTCAGGAAAAAGAGGATATGAAACAAGAGATTTTAGAATTGAAGGAAACTAATGTTCAGCTTAGGAAAAGTGTTAAAAAACTAGATCAGTATTTAGCAAAACCTGCCAACAATCAATTGAAAAAGAGTAAGCTAATTAAGCCAGATGTTGATAATACGGTTGATCCTAATCAAGTAACTACTATAAATTTTGAAGAGAATACATTTGATTTTGGAGATATCAAGCAGGGAGAATCGGTTTCTTATACGTTTAAGTTTACAAATACAGGAAATAAGCCTTTAAAGATTACAAATGCACGTGGAAGTTGTGGCTGTACTGTTCCTCAGTGGCCTAAGGAAGAAGTCCCTGTGGGGGGAACTGGTGAAATTAAGGTCAAATTCAACTCTAAGGGTAAGAAAGGATTCCAAACTAAATATGTTACCCTAACAGCTAATACTAATCCTGCAAATACTAAGTTGATTATAAATGCAAATGTATTGGTAGAAGAAGAGTAAGATACTTAGAGTATGTCTAAAATTAGTATGTATTGTGAATATGAGTGTAATTTTAGCTCTATCGAGCCTTGCTGTAGCTCTGTTTTTGATTTTGCAGCGGTATAGAAATATCAATGCACCATCATAAAAAAGAATTTTTTTTAGCTCTGCACTAATAAAATATTCAGCTAATTAACTCATAAAATTTATATTACACACTACTTAAGTAGATAGCCACAATTAATTTGTATTTAATTCAAGCAGCCTTTTTGCGCTGTACTTCGTTAAAAAGCCTCGTGATAGCGGTGCTATCCCTGCGTTTTTCGCCTCGTTCAGCATCAAAAAACCTTGTGAATTATTCTACAATTAATTATGTCCACCTACTTACACACTACTTAATTAATTAAAATCGAAAAAATGTACATCAACCTCAAATACATATTTATTCTGGGTTTTATAATGACTTGTTTGTTGAATACCTATGCTCAGGATAAGGTTAAACCACTGTCCAAGAAGGAGTTAACGGAACGCCTGTTAGCAGTAGAGAAAGAAAATGAACAGCTCAGAAATACGATCAAAGAGCAGAAAAAAGATATGGATATCCTGCGTAAACAAGTTCAGAATTTAGTAAACAATCTACCCAAACCTGGTGGTAGAACCAGTCCAGGAGCTAATACAAGTGGTTTACCTAATAAGCATCCCAATCATGCACATAGTGGTGGTGGGAAACCAATCAATGACGATGCAATTACTTCCATGAAATTTGCAGAAATGCAGTATAATTTTGGAGATTTGAAGGAAGGAGATAAGGTCTCACATATCTTCAAGTTTACCAACACAGGTAAACATCCTTTAAAGATCACCGGAGCACGTGGAAGTTGTGGTTGTACGGTTCCAGAATGGCCCAAAGAAGAAATCCCTGTGGGAGGAACGGGTGAAATTAAGGTGACTTTTAATTCCAAAGGTAAAAAAGGAATACAACGTAAACAGATAAAAATTACAGCTAATACTGATCCTCTAGAAACTATGCTAATGATCACCGCAAAGGTAAAATCTTAATCTTTAGAGGGAAATAATTTCTTAAACCCGTTGGAATATATTAAATTATTTCAGCGGGCTTTTTATTGAAGTTGTTTCCGCATAAGAATATCAAAGGGGCACTATTAAGTAGAGTGTAATTTTCATCAAATTTAATTCCCCTACTTACTTACGATACATATACATCAACCATGAGTGTTTCTACTGAAGACATTGAACGGATTCGACAACTAGCCATGAGTAAGGATCGTTCCAACCAACAACTAGCACAAAGCCTTCAAGAGGCTCTGCAATTTTCTCTGTACTTACCCTACTGGCAAGATCTAGGCTATGTTTCCTTGCCCAAGCTTTTGGCAGCAGATTCAATAGATTTGAATAAAAAAAATATAGGTTATATTCCGCCTAGTTTAAATGAACTGAGAGGATTACAGTACTTGACATTAGGTGGTTTAGACTTGGAAACGCTACCTGAGGTTGTCCTAGAACTTAAGCAGCTCAGACGTTTGACCATGTATGGGAGTAGGTTAGAGACCTTACCACAATCTATAAAAGGCTTAAATTCCCTTACCTTTCTTACGCTTTTCTACAATCAACTAGCAGATATTCCCACCGAAATAGAGCATCTTGGACAACTTACTGAAATTAACTTTAGGCATAATGCGTTTGAATATTTTCCTGAGGCTATTTGTGGATTAGCTTATCTACAGCGTTTAGACTTGAGTGAAAATACTATTCGGAAGATCCCTGATAGGATTGTACAGATGCAGAATTTACAGATTTTATTACTCAATGATAATGAATTACTAGAGCTCAATCCCAATCTAGCAACCTTGGAACATTTGGAAGATCTAGGCTTGAATAATAACTCATTGAACAAGCTTCCACCAAGTATTTGGACATTACCCAAATTGCAGAAACTGCGGTTAATAAAAAATAAATTGACCCAGATCGAATTGCCGTCAGAAATAGTTCAATCCAAGCTAACTAATTTATTTTTGGCATATAATCATTTAGAATACTTACCTAAAGAAATTAGTCAACTCGCGGCATTACGTAAGCTAAATTTGAGTCATAATAGGCTTCGAGAACTTCCAGAAAGTATAGGGGAATTGTCTCAACTAAAGTTTTTAGACCTGCAAGAGAATAACTTAAAAACACTTCCAGCTAGTATTCAAAATATGTCTAATTTACGTTCATTATTACTGAGGGGTAATCCTATGAGTATTGACTATATTGATCAGCTTAGAACACATTTTAAGAGATGCTATATACAGTTTTAGTTAGCCTTTAATGGAAGAGCTTTGCTCCCTATTTTGAATCTATACCATAAGATTAGTATAAGTAAGAATATTATTGATCCTGACCATAACCACCAGTATTCTGTCCAAAAGTTCCCTCGCTTGTCTAGTCTGATAGATTTGGGGTCTCCCAAGGTTATAAAACTAGCCCAGAAGAAGGGGTGTCCCGCAAGGTCTTGACTAGTTTGCAAATAGTTTAGTTTAGCCTGTCGCAAAGCTTGATCTTTAGGTACGTGTTTAGCTAAATGTGTATAAAAATCTTGGATCAATATAGGGCTACTCTTATCACTAAGTGGCCACAAGGTCATGACAATGCTTGGAACCCCAGCATACATAAATCCACGACCTATACTAAGTACTCCTTCTCCTTTCTCATACTTTCCATAACCTGTTTCGCAGGCACTCAAGACAACCAAATTTGTCTTCAATTCTAGAATATTGAGTTCATAGGCATGTAATAAATCATCTACTTGCCCTTTGTGTGGTGTTTTTGTAAAAACTAGTGAGGAGTAATCAGGATTCTCTTTATCTACGACACCATGCATAGCTAAATGTAAAACCGAATAGTGTTGATCCTGTGCAAGTTTCTGAAAACTACTTTCATTAGCTGAACTATTATGCAAAAAGGTACCATTAAATTGTTCGTTTAGTTGTTGGACCTCTATATGTGTACCTGGGATTTCTACAAGTGCTTTGCGCAAACGATCCTCTCGTCGATTATTGCTATGCAAACTGTCGGGATAAGAATAGGATGCAGCAAATGCCAAGATATCTCCTTTTTTATTGGTATACAGATCTTTATGATGTAGCATTAGGGATGAAGAATAATGATAATTAAAGGTGTACTGATGAATCAAATATGGAAGTTGATTATAGGGCATCTTTTGTTTTACTTCCTCTACAAGCAGTGCTTCAAAAGGAATATGATAAAGCTGACCGTCAGGAATCACCACTATACGCTTAGCTTCCTTGGATAGAGCTGGTTTTACAAAGTTCTGGTATACAGAATATGCTTTTGTCGTAAAAAAACTATACGCTTTTTTAGGTGTATTTTTTAGTAGAGATATATTGGTGATTGAGCTAAATAAGTCTTCAACCTCAGCATCAAAAAAAGTACTCTTACTCAATCGGAGTGCTTTAGTATCTTCTTTAGTAATACTAAATAAATAAACATATTGTTCGCCTACAAAATATTCTAAAATCTGTGTTTGTGTATCCAAGGAAGCTTGGATCTCTCTCAATGAAGCGATCTTTTGAGCATACTTGAGCTCATAATATTTAGGATATTTATTCTCAAAAATATCATGTAAGGCATCAATCTTATTTTTAATGAATAAGATCTTCTCTTGCGAAGTAATTATACGTTGCTTATCCTTGTTGAGATTTGCCTCAAACAATTGCTTTTTATAAAAAGCTAGATTTTGTATCAGATTTTGTTCTTGAGCTAACAAACTATCTGGAACATTACCAAACTGACGTGCTTCGTCTGATTTCAAAGCATTGAGCAATAATAATGCTCGGTTTTCTTCTGCATATTGAAACGCTGTTTCTAGGTATTCATTTGTTTGTTGGGTCTGATAAAGGTCTAATGCTAAATTAATTCCTAACTCATAGGTTGGGGCAGCTTGCTGTTGGATAAATAGCTTGGAACCTTCCGCTTTGTAGGTGTTTTGTAATACTCTAATAGCATTTAGTGCAACCTTTACCCAAGCATATGCTTCTTGCTCACGCTTTTGTTCATGCAATGAAACAGCTGTAGAATAGGCAATTTGTCTAAAAATATTTAGGTCTGTAATTGAAGAAAAATTAATTTCAGCAGGATTTAGGCTAGTCAAGCCTAGGCTTGATAATCCTTTTTGAAAATCATCAAGTGCAGCATCATGATTCTTCTGTAACTGAAAATTTAGTCCTTGATGCCAATAAATCTTTGCTAAGTCTGGATGTCTATTGCCATGCAAAGCAATACACTCTTGTTCTGCTTTCAAGAAATAATGGTTAGCCTTATTATATTCATCAAGTTGTTGATAGTAGTCTCCAAATGTCATCAAAGTACTGTGCTTGTGGTAATGGTGATCTTTATAGATCTCCATATTTTCCTCTAGATGGGATAGGACAGAATCATATTGCTTGTGGTGTAGAAAAATACGAGCCATAGCAATATTACTTGTGATAATACTATTTAAACCAGCAAAATATTCATCATCTCCAGATTCGATCAGTTTGTGTGCAGACTGTATAGCTTGAATATGATAATATCTTGCTTTTTCCCAACGCTTTTGGCGCTCTTCAATAATTCCAAAACTAGATAGAATCTCAGGAATGAGTTCCTGCTGTTGATGAAAAGGGTGATCCTCAATAACGAAAAGTGCCTCTTGTAAATGATCTTTAGCTTTTGCGATATCATTTTTTTCTAAGAGCATATTTCCTACATCATAATGATGATAAGCTAGGTAAACACTATCTTTTTGTATATAGTCAAAAACTTTGTAGTAGTATTCTAATGCTTTTTCGTAGTCACCAATCTGATGATAGTATTTTCCTGCATACTGATAAACTTCTTGCATTCTACGTTCCCAGGTCTTGTGTTTTTTAACACAATCCAGCATCTCATGGATATGTATACGCATTTTTTGATCATCTTCTTGTTCTAACTCATATTCTGCTAGGTACATTGTACTTTTTAGGTAACTATTCCAATCCTCATTTTTTAAGTGAATGGCTTGTGCTTCTAATAAGAAAGCATGTGCTGAATCTAGATGATTCATATAGCGAGAACCAAGGTAGTACAGGACTTCACCAGTCCAAAAATCATCAGAGGCTAAATGTTGACGAACAATCTGATAGGTAAAATCTAATTCTTTCTTTTTCGCAGCTTTTCCCTTAGAGGGGATAAACTTGTAGGTACGTGCCAAGAAAAAAGATGCTTCTACTAAGGCTTGCCAATGTTGTGTATTACTAAAATAAGTACGAGCTTTGTCTAGATAATAATGAGCACTGTCTGTAGCTTCATTTTCTCTGAAGTCAACGCCTTTGGCAATCCAAACGCGTCCTTTCCATTCATTTTGTAAATCATCCGCCAAATATTGTTGACCTAAAGCCTCTACTTGTTCCAACTGATCCATATCAAAACGTTGATGAACAGTCCTATTATCAATACGAGCAGCATAATAAGCTGCTTTTAGCATTTTGTCATATTGTTTCTGTTGTAGATAACCTGCTTGAGCATTAAGAAATGCTTCTTTGGATTGATGAATATGCTCCTGTTTTAGTAGCTTCAACCCTTGAGCAAAAAAATCATCAGGATGTTTGGTATTAGGCTTTTGAAAGGCTAATAATAGAAAGAAAAATACAAGGGCTAAAAATCCAATTAACTTTGAGCTTATAGCCTGAGGAGATTGGGGGAAATGTGGTATGAACAATTTCATGCTAGCATGATAGATTAATCAAAATAGGATTAAATATTATTGGGGGAAATGTAGTGTTGTATTGTCAATAAACAAAGAACTATTGACAGAGAATTTATATTCCAAGGAAGAATTTATGATAAATCCTCTGTCAAAGAGTATTCGTAAAAATCGTCTGATACACACAAAAGTAGGTATTCTAGCCATTTTCGCTGGCTGTTAGTGCTGGTTTTTTCTTACCTAACCAAACAAAACTAACTCTAGGCATCCACTTTCTGAATTTCTTTCTAGTTTCCTTATCAAAATCATTATTCCCTATATAAACCGTCTTCAGGTTCTCTAACTTTTTGAGTGGTTCTGGTAGGTCTGATAATTGATTGTAACGGAGATCTAAAACTTCTAGATTTTTTAGTTGTAAGATCTCTGAAGGCAATTCCTGCAATTCATTTTCGCTCAAATCTAACTTAGTAAGCTGTGTTAGCTCTCCAATGACATCAGGAATATCGTTCTGTAATTTATTACCTGCAATACTTAACTCATTTAGAGATTTCAGTTTTTTCATGGACTTGGGTAATTTTTTTAAAGAATTATTGTCCATATAGATATACTCTAGAGAATTCAGTATAGCTATTTTCTCTGATACAGCTTCTACATCTTGACCAGAAATGTCTATTTCATAGATAGAAGAAGCTCGTTGGAGTTCTGATTCGCTAGGTGTCCATGTGCGTAGCTTGCTATTGGGATCTATCTCTGAAGAACAAGCTGTTAAGAAACTACCAATAACTACAAAACTCAGTGCGATGGGGAAGTTTAAGATACTAGGCATAAGATAAATATTTGAATGATAAGTAGATGAATAAAACTAAGTGGGTCTATTAATGTACTTAGAGTATGTCTAAAAGCAGTGTATTTATTAATATATGTTTAATAGGTGGAGTATGACTAAACCCTGAAAGGCTCAACGAAGTTAACAGTGAGTGAAATCAATGGATTTGATGCGATAAAGATGATTTTTGAACAACTTCTATATAAATATCCTAAGATTATTTAAGAACCTAGGGTATTTGGACAGAATTATTTTTAGAATTAGTACAGAAGTTAACAAAAATACCTTTTAAGTCAAAATGACCTGTAGGAAAATAAGTAACAGTCCAAATGTTTTCTTTGTTAAAAGTTAGCTTTTTATAATAAAAATATCCATATAAAGCGCAGACCTTTAGCTTTACTGAGCCCTTTGGGCTTAGCTCTGCGTCAATAAAATATTCAGCCAATTAAGTAGATAGCCACAATTAATTTGTATTTAATTCAATCAGCCTTTTTGCGCTGCACTTTGTTGAAAAGCCTCGT
>JAKVCT010000244.1 GCA_022448995.1 Saprospiraceae bacterium | reverse complement strand
CATCAAAAACCCTGAAAGGCTCAACGAAGTTAAATCTTGTGAATTATTATAAAATTAATTACGTCCACCTACTTAAATGCAGTGGAAGATCATGTCCATGTATTGTTTCGCTCGAAACCTATGCAAATAGTTGGTGGAATTATTCAACTCTTCAAAGGAAGTTCATCTGCATGGATCAATAAGCAAGGTTATATGCTTGATAAATCACGTTTTAGCTGGCAACGTGGATTTGGGGCTTTTTCAGTAGATGAGGAAAGAGTGAATATTGTACGTAAGTACATTCAGCGACAAGAAGAGCATCATGCGGAGGATAGAGGGGATAGATCTTGATGACGTCGCACTAAAGTACGACGTTGAAAATAGTGAGCTAGCGTTGTATTTCAGTGCAACGCTACGAAAGCGCGATAAATGTAGCATCGTACCTCAGCATTGCAATCCAGTGTCGAATTTTAGCGTTGTACTTTAGTGCAACGTCACCAAAAAATGCAACATCACAATGCCACCAATTCCTGATGAATCTTTTCCACCTGAGCTTGCAAGCTAGCCTGTTCAATATTTTCAATTACAAAATCAGCTTTAGCGATTTTGTCAGCCTGAGGCATTTGCTTAGCCATGCGCGCTTTTACAGCAGCTTCATTTACCTTATCACGTTGCATAACACGCTGAATGCGTAAGTCATCAGGTGCAGTTACCACAATAATTTTATCCAAAAAGGCATAAGAACCAGATTCAAACAACAGTGCAGCTTCCTTGAGCGAATAGGACGTATTAGTTTTGGCTTGATCTGTTTGCCATTGAGCACTATCCTTAAAAACAGCGGGATGCACAATCTGATTCATGCGTTCGAGCTTTGATTTATCTTGAAAAATAATACTCGCCAAATAGGCACGATCCAAAACACCAGGTTTGGGATAAGCTTGTTCTCCAAATTCTGCTTTAATGGCAGCAACCAAAGACTCATCATGGCTCATCAGCCATTTTGCTCGATTATCTGCATAATATACAGGAATCCCAAGTTGTTCAAAAATACGGCAGACAGTGGTTTTTCCACTGCCAATGCCGCCTGTTATGCCTACTTTTAGCATGATATCTTAAGCTTTAGTGATACTGAAAGACATACCTACTTTTGGCAAGAATAAGTTTCTACTCTTATCTGCAAAAGCTTTCTTGGCAGCATCATGATCAATATCTATCACTGGGAAAGTGTCAAAATGAGCACCGATAATGGTAGAACAATTGATAAACTCACTACAAAGCACTGCATCTTCATATCCCATAGTAAAATTATCTCCAATTGGTAAGATCGCAAAATCTAATGGAGGACAAATATCAGGAATTAGTTTCATATCTAATGTAAGTGCTGTATCTCCTGCAAAGTAGAAACAACCCTCTTCTGGATGAGAAATCACAAAACCTACAGGGTTCCCACCATAAGAACCATCAGGCATAGCACTAGAATGTACCGCATTCACTAAACGAACTGTACCAAAATCAAAGGTATATTTACCTCCAGTATTCATGCCATGTCCATCCAATTCTTTAGCCATAAACCAAGAAACGACCTCATAGACACCAACTATTTTTGCATTGCAGTTGCGCGCAATACGTTCAGCATCAGCAACATGGTCACTATGTCCATGCGATAGAAGTATATAGTCGCATTGAATCGTATCTACATCGATATCGGTACCTGCAGTGGCGGGGTTGGGGGTAATAAATGGATCAAAAAGAATGCTTTTTCCACCAATTTCTACTTTGAAACAGGAATGTCCGTAATAGGTTATTTTCATGATTATTTTTTGATTATTGTGTAAGGACTTAAAGTTTGTCTGATTTTAGACAAGCTCTCACTTTGGTTCTAGAGTATTGAAGAAGATTATTGAATAATCCTTTAGCAATAATACTAAATGTGTATCAAGAATAAAAATTAAGTCCCAAAAATTGGAGGAGAAAACGTTATTTATAACTCTAGTAAGGAGAAAAATAAACCATAAGGTGTTCAACGAAGTACTTTCGGATGATATTTTAGGATAAATGGAGACATGCGCTTACTTTGGTCGACCCATTTATCTAGAGTTTTCTTGTTTTGGTCGATTTCTTGAAAGACTTCATAAGAAAAAGATATAAAAAAAGTAAGTCTACTTCTAAAGCTTTAGATCTTTTTGTTATTTTAGTAAGCTAATTCTATTTTACTAACCGCTCATAAGATTTTTTTATGAATAAAATACACTTAACTTTGATAAGTTTGGCTATTTTATCCACAATTGGTTGTGGAAACGAAGTTAAAAAAAGTAAATATCAAACTGTAGATGGTGATCCGATGGGAATGAAATTATACACATTGAAGAATGGTTTACGTGTTTACATGAGCGTCTACAAAGATGCTCCACGTATTCAAACTTTGATCGCAACCCGTGCAGGTTCCAAAAATGATCCTGCTGATGCAACTGGTCTAGCACACTACTTAGAACACATGTTGTTCAAAGGTAGTAGTAAGATTGGAGCACTAGACTGGGAAAAAGAAAAAGTGATGTTGAAGGAGATCTCAGATCTGTATGAAGCACACCGAAATGCAAAGCCTGAAGATCGTGCAGCAATTTACGCCAAAATTGATAGTGTTTCCCAAGATGCAGCCAAAATGGTAGCTGCTAACGAGTATGATAAGATGATTTCATCTTTGGGGGCTAAGGGCACCAATGCTTTCACGTCTTTGGATCGTACAGTTTATGTAAATGATATCCCATCCAATGAAATTGACAAATGGCTATCTGTAGAGTCTGAGCGATTCAATGAGCTAGTATTGCGTTTATTCCATACTGAATTAGAGGCTGTATATGAAGAGTTCAATATTGGACAAAGTAAAGACGGTCGTAAATTATTCAAGGAATTCATGAGTGGTTTATTGCCAAATCACCCTTATGGAACTCAAACTACTATCGGTACAGGGGAGCATTTGAAAACGCCTTCTATGGAGAAAATCCATGAATACTTCAACAAATACTATGTACCGAATAATATGGCAATTATCTTAGCTGGAGATTTTGATCCAGATGAAGTAATTGAAAAAATTGAGAAAACTTTTGGTGCTTACAAACAACAACCATTAGAAAAATGGGAGGTTCCTCAGCAAGAAGAGGTTCAGGGTCCAGTAGTAAGAGAGGTGTTTGGCAAGGAGAAAGCCGCAGTAGACATAGGATGGCGTTTACCTGGTGCTGGATCTGATGAAGCTTTGATGTCTGAAATGGTTTCCAATATCTTGTACAATGGTCAAGCAGGATTAATTGATATCAATTTATTGCAGGAGCAGAAAGTTGGGCCTGGTAGTAGCTCTTTTGCTTGGAGCGCAAATGACTTTTCTTTCTTTGGAATGTATGGGTATAATCGTCCTGGGCAGAGCTTAGAAGAAGTTAAGGATTTATTCTTAGGGCAATTGGATTCTATTCGTCAAGGTAAGTTTGAGGATTGGATGCTAGAAGCAATTGTAAATAACCTAGAATACTATGATATCAAACAGTCTGAGAGCAATGCGGGTAGGGCATACAAAATGTTAGATGCATTTATTTATGATCACAATTGGGAAACTTATGTTGATAAGTATGAGCGCATGCGCAAGATTACCAAACAGCAATTGATGGATTTTGTTACAAAAAATCTACGTACGGATAATTATGTTGTGGTTTATAAACGTGAAGGTGAAGACAAAAATATCTACAAGGTAGAGAAACCAACCATCACACCTATCGAAGTAAATCGCGATACAGCTTCAACATTCCGTACTAATTTTAATGACATGGTTTCTCCTCGTCAGCAGCCTGTATTTGTAGATTTCAAATCTAAAATCCAATCTAAAGATTTAGGAAACGGTGTTACATTGGACTATATCAAAAATGAAGATAATAAAACCTTTGGTTTGTATTACATCCTAGATATGGGAGAATACAATGATCCTGAATTACCAATTGCTGTCAAATATTTACCATTCTTAGGAACAAACAAATATTCTGCGGCAGACCTAAAGAAAGAATTCTTTAAACTAGGAGTTAGTTTTGATGTCTATTCTTCTACAGATGTATGTTACGTTACGCTCACTGGTCTAGAACGTTCTTTGGAGAAAGGAGTAGAGCTATTTGAGCATATCTTAGCTAATGTAGAACCTGATGAAGCTGTCATGCAAAACATGATTGCAGATATGAAAAAGAATAGAGAGGATGCCAAGAAGGATAAATCACAGATTTTCCGTATCGCAATGATGAACTATGGTAAGCATGGAAAGGATTCCCCTCTTAGGTTAAAATTGACTAGCGAACAGTTAGATACCTTGAACCCTCAGAAATTGGCAGACAAGATCAAAGGATTGACAGGGTTTGAGCACACCATCTTTTACTATGGATCCAAATCAATGGATGAGGTAGCTACTACACTTAACCAATATCACAAAGTTGAAGGTGAGCTGAAACCTATTCCTACTGCAGCTAAGTTTCCAGAGTTAGATATGACAGAAGACAAGGTTGTATTTGTAGATTTCAAGGATATGCCTCAAGCAGAGATTATGATGTTGTCCAAAGGTACTCAAGGGTATGATTCTCAAGAAGCTACTATGAGCCGTTTGTACAATGACTATTTTGGTGCTGGACTTTCTTCTATCGTATTCCAAGAAATTCGTGAATCTCGCGCACTAGCTTATTCTTCATATGTATATAATTCTGCTCCACGCAAGCAAGATGAGTCTCACTATTTACGTGGTTTTGTAGGAACGCAGGTAGACAAGATGCCTACTGCAATTCCTGCATTAAGAGGAATTATTGATAGTATGCCAGTAGCAGAAGATCAGATTGGTAATGCAATTGATGCACTCTTGAAAAAAGTAGAATCTGAGCGTATTACTAAGAGTAGAATTTACTGGACATACCGCCGAAATAAGAAACTAGGCTATGATTATGATATGCGCAAGGATGCCTATGATAAATTTAGTGGCTACAGTGCAGAAAATACTGCCTTAATTGACGAGTTCAAGAAATTCCAAGAGGATAAAATTAAAGATCGCAAATATACCTTCATGGTATTGGGGAACAAAGGTGATATGGATATGGATTATCTAAAATCTTTGGGTGAAGTGAAGGAAATGAGTGTAGATGAGATCTTTGGTTATTAGAAATACTTGATAATCTGTGACTTAGTAATTAGGTTATCGTACTGTTTTTTAAAAAAAATAGGCTTTTTATGGCAAAAAGTTCAAGAATTTTTTTATATTTATGTTAAATAACCTAAAAACTATTGCACTATAATAATTAGTGAAGTGTTGAAACTGTGAAAGTTTCAGCACTTTCTTTTTTTTGCATAGGTTGAATCTTTGATCTGGGAAATGACTCCTTCGCTTTATTACAACATCTCTTTTTGAATTTCATGTAAATGAATTTTTTATCAGCTCCTACACAATTTATAAAAGAATCATTATAACTTGTTTTTTTTCTCTTTTTTTATTAGATTTGTCCACCTTGTGCAAGCTCTTTTGTTAGGTAATATAATCGTCCTCTCTCTTAAATTCTCAACATAATCTTTATTCAAGACAATGCAGCAGTTAGATAATCAATTCAATTCTGAAAATACAAATCCCGAATCTTCTTCAAAACTATGGCGAATAGGTTTATTAATCACCCTTGTAGGTGGGTTGATTTTATTGGCAAGATTCACACCTGTGGGCGAATATCTAACGATTGAAAAACTAAGAGTATTAATCTTAGACGCAGGAATATGGGGGGTATTTATTTATATTGGAATCTTCATTGCAGCTGCTTTTATGGGACTGCCAGCAACAGCATTCTTAATTTTTTCTATTATTGTATTTGGTTATTGGCAAGGTGCAGGAATTACGTACATTGCTGCCTTTATAGGAGCATTGGCTACGTTCTACTTTTCTCGTCTGGTAGGAGGAAAAGCTTTGTCTGAGATTAAAAATAAGCGCATTCAGAAAATTATTCAGCAAGCAGAAGATAAACCAATTCGCACCTTGATTATATTAAGAACCATAACACAAATTTCTCCATTTGTAGGATACACTTTAGCATTGACAAATATCAAATCCAAGCATTTTATTGTAGGAAATATCATCGCCAATCTAATTCCTATTGCATATATTACATTAGGCGTTGGTCTATTTGAGGATCAACTACAAGCACTATTTGGAGTGAGTATTGGATAGAGAAATACTTATAAATTGAAATCGTAGATGGCTAATTACTTAAATAGTGGTCTACGATTTTTTTTGTTTAACAGAACAGAATTGAAGTTACTTATTCATGAATAAACTGGGCATTGATTTTTGTTTGATTATAGTAGCAAGTTTAAGTGTAATTTTAGGTGAACTACAAGCACAAACAGATCCTTTATTAGAACGTTTTCAGATGCGCAAGAAAGTCCGAGAATTAGTTGATTTAGATCTGAGCCAAACAAACTTAGCTAAAGAACTTAAGATTAAATCTATGCAAGTTCGCTATACTGTTTTGGATCATGAAACTGCTTTGCATGATTCTAAAGATAAATCTATTGTTGCACAACAACATTTTAATCAAAATGGGCAATTGCTCAAAGAGATCTACGTAAGTCCACTGAATTTTGAAGCAAGTTTTTGGTTTATGCAACCTGAACAGAATACATTTCAGTACAATGCTGATGGACAGTGCATTCAACAAAGCAAGATCACAGAGATGGGAGGGGTAATTCAAGAAGAGAATATGTACAAACGGTACAATGCTGATGGACAACTTGCTCAAGATTCCATAATTTTAATTACTAAATGGGAGGCTCAGCAAGAGGATACAACCATAGAAAAATCATATCAATTAGTCTACACGGTTACCTATCAATATAATGAGCTGAATCAATGCGACTATAAACTGATAGAGTACCTAGATCATCCAGAGAAAAGGAGTGAATATACTTATACCTATGCTCCTGATCAAACTCTAACAAGGGAGGAAATTAAAATGCCTGAGCTATTCAGAACAGTTTATTATCAGTCTACAGAGGAAGATAATTGCGTAGAAGAACAAATTAAAATTATAGATAATGAAAAAACGCAAGGTATAGATTATAACTTTATTTGCTATGAGGATGATCAAATCCAGTATATGCATGTAGATCGTACAGAAGCTAATCGACATCGTACTCGTCGGAAAACCTATGAATATCATTATACCCAAGAAAATGATAATAAGTTGCTTACCATAGAGGAAAAAGATCCTGATTCTAAGTTAATTAATTACTTACATTTAGTCTATAATTCAAAACAGGAACTTATAGAAGAATCAACCAAATTGATTGGTCAACGAATAGCATACAGCTATTTAGAAAATGGTTTATTGGATAAACAAATTTTCACCAATAAGAAAAAGGGCAAAGACATATTTGAGTTGCAATACAACTATGAATTTTATACGCCTTAAATAGTGGAAAATGAAGAGAAGTTTGTATATTGCGCAGGCTGTAAACAAAAACCGCCTTTCCTTTTATCAATCTAATCATTAGAGACTATAGATATAGAACAATGCTAGATAATTATATTAGAAATTTCTAAGTAGGTGGACATAATTAATTTTATAATAATTCACAAGGTTTTTTGATGCTGAACGAGGCGAAAAACGTAGGGAT
>JAKVCT010000243.1 GCA_022448995.1 Saprospiraceae bacterium | reverse complement strand
ACGGGGTAATTTCTTTTTAAATTTATTTCGCAAACATTTGATTATCAGTTGTTTTACTTAATACTGAAACAGCCTAAGTATACTGAATCACCCAAAGTAAACCCTTTTAGACACCCGTCAATTGATCCCAAATTTCAATGTGCATGCGTGTACACATACGCACCTGATTTTCGATACAAATATCAGCTACCAAGCGGTTCATTTTTAGTAGGCTGTCAATACTGTCAGCACTTGGCATAAGTACAATTTGTGACTTGGGAATAAGCTGTTCATTCAAGAAATCCTCTTGGATTTCTTCCCAATCTTGGATAGAACCAATCACAAACTTAAACATAGTTTTTGGGGTTTTAGCAAACCAAGTCAAGACACCTGCCTTGATACGTTGGTGTCTAGGCATACCCGAATTTTGAAGCTTAGGAGAAGTATTCCAATAAGAAACCCGTTGATCAAATGCTGCACTTGGTAAGAAGGTAGCATTAGTCTCTACCTCAATTGTAGGACAACAGTGATGCTGAGTCTCTAAATAATCTAAAAAAGCGACTATGCGTTTTTCTTGCAGCAGAGGTTCCCCTCCTGTAATAACCAAATGTACCCCCTGATTCAGACGATTAATAAAGTCTAATTCTTTATTCAGCGTTTGGACTAAGTCCTCAAAACTAAATGTTGTTCCCTTCATCCACACTTCAATTGTATCACAAACCCAAGTTGCTCCATCTCTTAACCGGCCATCCTTTTCTACACCATAACCACCACACATTAAATTACAGCCAGTTAGACGCAAGAAAATGGCAGGAATACCCATTGTACGTCCTTCGCCCTGTAGGCTATAAAAATATTCACTAACAGCTAGTTTATTCAATCGCTTCATAGATAAGAATTAGTATAATCTAGACTATCTTAATTTTCCTTTCAAGATAGCTTTGGCTATATTTTTAACTTGTAAAGGGAAGTCTCGGTTGATGATCCAATTTAAGAAGTTGGGATGTTTGTGAGCAACCTCTCCTTTGTGTTTCCCAAAGTTAAAGATGATTTCGTTATTCACATTTCTAGAAAAACGATTCGTGAAATCTACACGTTTTGGATCATTCAAGAAGTTATGGATTGCCTGCATATCATTGCGAATTGGCTCTTCGACTTTATTATTATCATTGTCAATATAATCTTTGCCTTTATAGCGTTCCAATTGTCCCATAAATACGGCAGCAGTTGCTTTGGTATCTGCCAAGGCATCATGAGCTTCTATAAGCTCTTGATTACAATAAAAACGCAGAGCGGCCTTAAGTGTTCTAGGTTCCATCTTATAAAAAATCTGCAAGGCATCAATCAAGCGTCTTTTACTAATATCCAATTCCAGTCCGACTCGTGCAAATTCTTCTACTAAGATAGGTACATCAAAACGATTAGAATTGTAACCACCTAAATCTGCATCTCCGATAAAATCAAACAGCTCTACAGCATATTGCTTGAAACTAAAAAGATCCTTAACATCCTCATCTGTAATTCCATGTACTTGAGTTGCATCAGGTTTGATGGGCATATTAGGATTAATATTGTATTCACGTTCTTCTGTTGTCCCATCAACTTTATATTTGACTAGTCCAATCTGTATAATACGATCCTTTACAATATCTCCGCCTGTGGTTTCAAGATCAAAAAATATTAAATCTTTATCTAAGTTTAGTTTCACTTTATTGTTATTTTAATTTATTATGTAGTTTAACGTTCGTTGATTTTTTAATAAAAAATTATAAAATGTCTTTTTGCTTTGCAGAGCCCTTCAGAGTTCTTACTGCTTGATAATCAAGGTTTTATTGAAATAAATTAATTTCACATATTCTTTTGACAGTCAAGTAATTACGAACCCTAAAAGCTCAATGAAGTTAAAAATCAACGAACTAAGGATGTAGTCAGATCAGCAAATTTATTATACTTTTCAGGAACTAGTACAGGAAATCAACATTATTTTCTGATGGAGCTAAAAAATAATAAACATGGAAATAAAATTAAGACCAATCGCGTATGTACAAAATGATCGAAAGGAAGCTATAGACGATAATTGGGAACCTATTATATCTATCATAGAACTCGCTGAGGATATTCCCGAAACAGCTTTAGAAGGAATGGAAGGTTTTTCCCATTTTGAGATTATATTCTATATGAATCAAGTTAAGGATGAAAAAGCAGTTCCTCAATATCGACATCCTAGAAATAATCCTAATTTACCAAAACTAGGCACTTTTGCACAACGCAATAAGAGCAGACCCAATAAGTTAGGCTTAACAACAGTAGAGTTGATCAAAAGAGAAGGAAAACGTATTTGGGTAAAGTATCTAGATGCCATTCATGGTACACCAGTTTTGGATATCAAACCAGTTTTGAAAGCTTTTGAACCTAAATCGTCGATTCGCCAGGCTGCTTGGGTGGATGAGATTATGGATAAATACTGGTCATCTTAAATTGAATGAAAAGTTAAAAATTAATAATGAAGTGCTCAGCGCAGCAAACCTCCCTAACTATTAGTTTCGCTGAGCACTTCGTGGTTCACTCTTAATTTTTCATTCTTTAGCAGGAGATTCAACATCAAAAGCTTACACAGAAGCAACATCTAATTTTTCATTATTAATTTTTAACTTTTAAAGAGGACTATCCATCAAATTCTTAGAGCGCATACGTCCTTTTACCTCTAAGATTCTCCACTTGGTAAACTCCATATTCGACTCAAAACCATAGCCCCATATTGTATTTTCAGGAGTGGTAATCTTAACATATTTAGTAGAGGAAATTTTATCTTTAGGTCTATCTAGAATGAGCTCTTCACATTCCAAACGTTCTTTTCTATAATTCCAAATAACTACACTATCCCGAACAGTAACTGTTTCTTCGCGTTCCTGTTGAGTAGCTGATTTTGCGGTTAGTTTGCTAGATAAATTACCAGAGTCATCAAAAAAATCAGCTTTAATACCGTTGGGAAATTCCCGCCGTGGATTTTCAGGATCTAAATGATTGAGCATAACAGGGGCTTTGACTAGAACACGTACAATAGCGGAGTCACTATAATACATTTGAATATTAGTAGCACGTTCAATTCCTGCTTTATCCATGACTTTTACTTGTTCTATATCCGCCATACTATTCCCACAAGCAACCAATTGTAATAAACATAAGTACAATCCAAAATAGCCTAAAAACCGCATAGATAGTTATTTTCCTTTTTATAATTAAGTTGTAATATAAACTGTCAAAATTCATATTTATTAACGTAAGAAAAAAATATAAGGAATAGTAATTCTATCAAAGGATTTTTATAAACCAACCAAAACTTCCCAAAAACGTGGTTCATTTACCGAAACAGAAATAAAGGTTCGGCTATCTTCTTGTTCACGAGAACCCCATTTACCGCCAGAACGGTAAAGCTCAACTTCCTTAAACTTAAAGATCTCAGGTTCAATTAAAGCACAAGCCGCCAAAGGATCATGAAACTTCTTTTCCTTTCGAGCTAGATACTTATCCATACCTTTATAGATGAGTTGTACACCTGCCGAACGATCTCGGTGAGGATGCATCCATTCATGCACTTTGCGATTATAAACAACACCATGACATAAGTTTTTAGACACTAAATGTCGAGTTTGGATATTGGGACTTTCCAATAATTTAAGTGCTGTTTTAGGATCTCCATTAAAATTGAAAGTAGGGCAGGTTTTCATACCTGCAAATTTCGCCAAGCGTAGCGAAGGCGGCACAATATTGTCCCCCGCAAACCCACCTTGACCAACCCAACGATGTATCTTTAGAGCAGGATCTAAATGTCTAAAGTTTTTCAAAGGGCCTCCAGTAAGGATATTTAATTTAGGATACTTTTGGATCATTTCATTAATGACTTCATAACCTTTCTGCTCTGCTTTTATAGCTTTCCAATTACCCAACCATTTGTGATGAAAACCAGATACACAGTTCTTTTCAAAATCCGGATTACAAGCACCAACTGGAATAGGCTCATGTTCGGTGCGTTTTAGGACATCATGAATCAGTCCAACCTGTTCTGCACCACCAGGCATACAGGTAACTGCACGCAGATTAACGCGTGGGTGTGTACTCAGCATACATAGAGTCATTACATCATCAGGATCATTACTCTCCATATCAAAGAGTACATCAATTTTTTCTTGCATCGTTTTTTTAGCCAAGCTAACAGGACAGCCAACTCAAAAGTTCCTACATGGAAAAAATTGTATCTTTGCAGGAAGCTAATTTGTTATATAAAGTTTAAAGAGGCGACAAGTGGTTGCCTATTTAAGATATAATTGATATATATGAGTGAATGAAAGCTAATAGTTCGTTGCTATTTTCAGTAGCATTGAAGTGGTTTTACGTATGATTTGACAATCAAGTAGTTATAGGAATCTACGAACTAAGGGGAAGCGAGAAGTTGATAAAAACACCTAGATTATGAATAAATATTTACTTGCCTTACTTTTTGTATATATAGCTTGTGGCGCAATACAAGCGCAAGAGGCTAAAGACCTAGGTTATGAGCCAATTAATGAGAATTTGTTTATACAAACTGTATGGAAATATACTTACACTACTCATGCCGAGACTAATACGGTTTTGCATAAGGCAGACAAGGAATATGAGCATTTTATGTATTTCAAATATGACTATTCGGCTAGAATTTTTCTGAATGGTGAGGATATTAGTAATAACTGGAAATTGAATAAGGGACAAAATGAAGTCTATTGTCCATTTAGACGGATTGAATGGTGGAGAATTGTTGAGTTTTCGGATGAAGTGCTGATTCTAGAATATGATTTGAATACCAAATCTTCTTATCGTTATCATTTTGTACGCAGTAGCATTGAGGAATCGCCATTTAGCCGTGATCCCGATTTACTGCCTGATGTGAATGTAGATAATATTGTACAGAATGAAACCCAATACAAATATCGTTACCGCAAGGGAGAAAAGGGAAAACGTGGACGTTTTTCGGCTAAACGTGATGCTAGACGCAAAGCTAGAGAGGAGAAGCGTAAATCCAAAGGAAAAGAGCCTGTAGATCCGCCTGTATTTATGCAAATAGAGCTAGTTGGTGGTGGTTATTATGGTGGAATTGATCCTGTTTATCGCAATAATTTAGTGATCAAAACGGATGGGAGAGTGGTCAAGGAATTTCAGACTGAACACATGGGTTTACGTGTGATTAAACGCGATATTTCTAGAGAAACATTAGAGCAGTTAGTGGCATATATTGAAGAACAAAAGTTCTTTGAGTTTGATCAAGTTTATACTTGTGAATCTAGAGCTTGTATGGATCGTTTGCGCTCCAAACCGCGCCCTATTGCGCTGCGTTTGGCAGTGACACATGGCAGCCGACGCAAGATGATTACTGTTAGTATTTGGGAAGGAATTGGACAGAAGAATGGTTTTATTGATTATCCCAAAGAGTTGGAAGACATTATCAAGGCAATTGAAAATGTAGCACTATATTGATTTTTAATGAGGGGCTTACGAAGCAAACTTCCTTACTTAAAACGTTGTTTTAATTTTTGCCAATGGCTACGTTCTTTAGGATCATCTGTATAGAGCATAAGATGAGAACAAGCCTTTTGTATATTATCTTTAATCTGTTCCTTATTGCCCCCCAAAACATAACCCTTCATATAAGCCTCTAGTGCTTCTGCATATTCTCGTTGGGCAAAGAGAATATCTCCCAATTTATAAAATAGGGCTTTCTGATGCTTAGAGTCTTGTTTTAAGCGATCTTGCAATAAATCTATGCAGTTTGTATACTCCTTTGTAGCGGCGAGTTGATCAATTTCAGTTAAAAAATCTGCTAAATTTTGATGCTTGGGGTGGAAAAAAAGCTGAAATTGTCTCAGGTATTGATTACAATCAATAGCTTTTCCCAATTTGGGATGTATATTCTTATATAGTTCTATCGATTCTGCTCCTACAGATAAGGAAATTGGACTAAGTGGATCTTCTATATTGATCTCTACTGCTTTTAGAAAATCATTTGCTATACAGAGACTTTTAGTCAAATTAGCATACCTAAGAATAGCCTCATCCAATTGCAGATAATTCCCACCTTTAGAATCTTCTACAAAGAATCTTAATTCATTTTGCAACAGTGTAATACATTGCTGAGTATAATCGTTGTGAGTTATAGTTGTTAATATTGACAAGCTAAATGCTAAAACTTCTGTAGCATCATAGAGTACATTATACAATCTATGATTAAGCTTTCTTAATTCATACATATGAAATATACCGAAGGCTCGTTGTTGGTCATACAACATGGTAGAAATATCTCCTTCTTCAAAAGCATCTATAGCTTGTTTTATGTAATTTATGAATATTTGAAAGTGCATCTATAGTCATTCTTAGGCTTTTCGACCTCAATATTTATATCTTTGCAAGATACAAATAAAAGACCGTAACTTTTGTAGAATGCTAGCATTATGCTAAGAATAGGTCTTAAGTATTTAGATTTTATTTTTTTGGAAACCAAAAATAATATTTTATGCCCAACACATCGTCTTTTACACTCAATCTCAAAGGTAGAATTATAGATCTAGCGCGACCTAGAGTAATGGGGATCTTGAATGTTACTCCAGATTCATTTTATGATGGGAGTAAGTGGACAGAAGTAGATGCGGCACTTTATCAGACAGAAAAAATGTTGGAAGAAGGGGCTGATATTTTAGATATAGGTGGAGTGTCTTCGCGTCCTAATGCAGCCAAGGTTGGAGAAGATGAGGAATTACAGAGAGTATTGCCTATTGTTGAGGCAATATTGAAGCGATTTCCTGAGGTCTTATTGTCTATTGATACATTTAGGGGGCGTGTGGCAAAAGAAAGTATAGCTGCAGGAGCAGCTTTGATTAATGATATTTCTGCAGGTGCTTTTGATGCTACACTACTACCAATAGTGGCTCAGCTAAAAGTTCCTTATGTATTGATGCATATGCAGGGAACACCACAGACGATGCAGAATGATCCAAAATATACAAGCTTAATTAACGATATTTTGGATTTTCATATTCAAAAAATAGCAGAAATTAGGACACTAGGAATCGAAGATCTTATTATTGATTTAGGATTTGGTTTTGGAAAGACTATTGAAGATAATTACGAGTTGTTAAATAAAATGCATCTTTTTCAGATTTTAGGTTTACCAATTCTTGCAGGGTTGTCCCGAAAATCTATGATCTGGAAGGTATTAGGATCTTCTCCCAAGTTGGCACTTAATGGAACAACAGCTCTGAATATGGTTGCCTTACAACAGGGAGCAAGAATATTAAGGGTTCATGATGTAAAGCCTGCTGTAGAAACTATTCAACTCTATCAGCAATTAGTTCATTAGAGTCACCATCTATTTACTGGTTACTAAGTCAAATGTAAGGCATTTACATAGATATTTAATCTATGAAGTTTTGATGACTTATTCAGCATCAAAACCCTGAAAGGCTCAACGAAGTTAAATCTTGTGAATTTGCCTTGCAGAGCCCTTCGGGGTTATTATAAAATTAATTATGTCCACCTACTTAAGTAGCTAGCCACAATTAATTTATATTTAATTCAATCAGCCTTTTTGCGCTGCACTTCGTTAAAAAGCCTCGTGATAGCGCTGCTATCCCTACGTTTTTC
>JAKVCT010000242.1 GCA_022448995.1 Saprospiraceae bacterium | reverse complement strand
TCCTCCAATATAAGTTGGATTGAAACAGAAAAGCCTTGTAGCTCGATTGCTACAAGGCTTTTTTTGTATAGTTGAATAAAGTACTAATCATACTGCACAGAACCGACCCTTAAGTTCCATATACTCTAGGATTGCCTCTACAATAGGTCTAGGAATATTCTTTTTTAGATGATAATAGCCATAATGCTTAGCAAAAGCAGGATCAAAAAAGCACATAGCATCAACCGTTCGTAGAAAGAGGTATTTAGAACCATTAAATACCTTTTCTCGAAGCTCAGCCTTATCTATAAAACCTGCATACATTATAATCGTCACTTTGTTACTTTCTTGATCCATTCAAAATCATCTTCCTTTGTGGAGTACTTGGCTAGTACCTAAGTTTTTCTGCGTGAGTCTAGGAATGGTATTATTGCACAAATAAGCTAGAATTTCTGTGTGCATAACATCCATACTAAAATGAACAACTTGTCCAGCTGGACATCTTGATTTGTAATAGAGATAAATTCCTACAAAATTAGCATAGTAAGCATAGAAATAGATCTTCCCCTGTTCATTATACATTAAAAAGCCTCCAAAACAATCTTCTTGCTCTATTTGGATTCTCAAAGGAGCATCAATAAAAGCAAAAGAACCTGTCTTTTTGTAGAGGTAATTTACCATATTAGCAGCATCCCAAGAACGAAGGATTTCTTGAATTCTACCTTGGTCGGTGATAAAGTGGAAGCGAATCAATAATTGGTTACTTGTGGGATGTCTCATCGTCTGTCCTTTACGAATAAACTCATCATGTACCTTTTTGACTAGAGAAGTTGGAATTTGGCTAAACTGGACATGTCCATTAATAGTACCTACAGGAATAGATGTTAAAAGTTGCTTATTCATTATCATTAGATTGAGCTTTGATTAATCGATTCATCATACTTTTAGCAGTACCAAAACACACCTTACTACCATACTCTCCCCGTAAAAAATCTTGATAGGCTTGAATAGTATTTGTTGCCTTTGCTTTTTCCCAAGCCTTGGTTTCAGCTTCTGTTTTTTCTCTCTTATTGGTTGGCATACCAATATTTTTTAGAGAAGGCTGTTCTTTGTTTATGGTTTTTAATATTGGATTTTCAACTATTTCAAATCTCTTATTTCGATCTAAGTTCATGATCTTTTGTTGGGAATATCGAAGCTCTTCTTCCAGCTGATTGATCTTTTCTTGTTGTAAATAAATCTGTTGGTTGATTGCTTCCTCCTTAGAAGTTTCCTTGTCCTTACCTTCTGTGATTTCCTTGGCTAATTCCTGTAAGTGTGGATCTAATTCTTTTACCTTCTTTTTGCCTTTGATTTTAAACCAAATAATTAAACCAAGTGTCAGAAATACTATTAAGACAACTCCTCCAATAATCCATTTTTTCATTTTATAATTCATATTATTGTTTGTAATCATAGCCCATGACTTTTTTCTAAAAAGTTTTGTTGATCAATGATTGATAATCAATTTTTCAAAACCTAAATGAGCTATAGTTATTTGTTGAAACAAGTAAAATATTGCATAATTCTATCCTCGTATTGAGGGGCTCTTTGTGCCTTGAGCCAAGCAGTATAAAAGTCGGTTGGTCTAGGGAAATTCATTCCACCAAGTTCCTTAGATCCTTCAAATTCTTCATCCGTTTTGAATAGATAGTAATGCCAAAACATCCCTCTAAGACGTTTAGGAACATATCTCAAACCATGAAAAATCATCATTACATCCACCTTCCAATTGGTATGTTCTGATAGTAATTTTGTATGTTGATTAGTTGGTTTATCCTTCATTAAAGCAGTTGCCTCATCTATGATGATTAAACCATTCCTAAATTCTTCAATTACATAATCAATAAACTCTTCTGCAAACTTCTTATTGGTTTTATCTTCCTGAATACGCATAATTCCACGTTGCCATTGGTAATCCTCTCCTTGCATAGTTTTCCCAAAGTAAAGTTCTTCCAGAGTGATTATTTCATAACCAGGGAATGCCCCCTTAGCAGCAAAAGCATTGGAAGGATCATAAATTAAGATCTTACGCCAAGGATATTGCTTTTGATAGTCCTCTACCAAGAGCTTAGATAAGGTTGATTTACCTTGCCTTTTTCCTCCAATAATAGCACTACTTGTATAGTCTCTAAAACGAGGATCTTTTTTATTGTCAAAACGATCTACCCAAGACATACTTATTAGATTGGTGGGTTATACTTAGGATGTATTGTAAAGGCTGTGTATAGATTGCTAAACAATGTCACTAAGACAATGCCTCCAATGACAAGCAAAGGCGAAGGTTGGAAAGCACTCACTTCTAAATAATCGCCTAAGAGTTCAACCAATTCTTCTTTGTCTGCTTCGCTAAGAGGGATCTCTTTTTTGAAATCTTCTTTACGAATTTGATGCTTCTGGATAAAGTCTTGAGCATAGACTAAGGCTTCCCTTTCTTTTTTATCTAGAGTTTTGCCTTGTGTCACCTTGTGGAGCAGTAAATCTCTGTGTGTTTCTGCCTTTTCTAAGCCACTTTCTCCACGCCAATCAAAGATTACAGTCACCAAAGTAGATTGGAGTTTGTCTCCTTGAGAAACAAGTACTTTTGAAGTAGTTTTCTTTAGTTTAGTAAGCTTAGTTTTACGCTCTTTGGGATCCAATTCCAACTCAGAATCCCTTTTATCTACTACTGTTTGTACGATTATTTCCTCTTCTGTCTCCTCTTCAGAAGGCAATGCCCTTTTTTCCTCATTTTTATCGACCTTGACAAACTTTGGAGGAAACTCTATTACACTATCTATAGGGGTTTCCTCATTTTCGAGGGTTGTCCCTTTTTCTTCCTTTTTTTCGTCCCTAAGCTGCTCTTGTTTACTAAAATCTTCTGCTTTTTCTTCCTTTTTTTCCACAAAGGTAGATTCAGCTAAACCTGGTAAACCTGATTGATTTTGCTGTGCTTGCCGAAAAGAAGCCATTGGATCAAACTTATCTTCTCTTTTTGCCATTAGTCCTCTACTTTTGGAGTTAAATCATTAATTAAAAGCTCAATCTCATTGAAATTTAGCCCATGTTTACGTGATAGCTCCAGTAGAAAACCTGAAGGCAGTTGCTTGAGAGGCTCTACATTGAACTTCTTTAATAAACCAACTAACTTTGACCGCCCAGGTATAGTAAAATCAGCTAAAAGTTTAGCTAATTTAGGTTTGCCATTCTTAAAGAAGCTTAGTAGAAGCTCTCGTCCCTCGTGGTTGAAGATAGGAGTAATAGAATGATTGAGTGCATGGGCTAATTTTAGGATAGCAATATATTCCTTTTGCAAAACTTCGTAGTCAGCTCTTGCCACTAAAGCGAGTTCGCCTACCATTATTCGATCACCTATATAGGCTTTGTCGCCTAAGGATATGGCTATTTGGAGGCGATCTTCTAGGGTTAAAGCCTTGAAAGGTTCACTCTCTATACTTAGCTCATTAGTTAGCTCCAAAAGCTCTATAGATTCGGCTGTGATTAATGGTTCATAGGCTTCTATATTCTCAGCTAAGGAATCCCATTCAGCACTATTCTCTAAATCATCAAAATAGCCACCTTCAGGGTGTGTTATTAGATAAACTATTTTGTGACTAGGTAACTGGAAGGCTAAGTCTTGGCTGTCCTCTTCTCCTCCTAGGGGAGTCATGTCTATCTTACCAATGCCTACTATCTTAACTACCTCTGAAGGAGCATAATCTTCACACTCTCCTTTATAGGAATAAAAAGAACCTAGTTCTAATATATTTGAGTTATATTCCATTAAAATTAGACTTATTTGTAAAAAATATTTAGCTCAATTTATTGCTTTTTAGCATACTTTTCAATATCTTAGTAGTCGCTAAATCCCTAAAATACTAGCTAAAAGACGACCAAAAAAAGTGACATTTTTTTTTGGCTAATGTTTGATAACTATAATTATAACCCAAAAAAGATATGGTATAAAGGCTATGGAGGCTCCAAGCATGGGGTCTATTATATCTATGCCTTAGTAGTCAAGGCTTCTAATGATGCTTTGGATAAAGCACATCAAACAAGCCTATTTACTTTCTCTTTTCACCCTCATAAGGAGCGCAAAGATCTCCACGTTTCTAATCATATTGATACTGATATTCCAAAGCCTTTGAAGAGCATGCTAGTGTTCTTTGTTGAGCAGCTTCTTAGCCATCCTAGTAGATGGAAACAAGGAGAACGAAAGGTCTACTTCTCACAACATTTACTTGGTCAATTTCATATCGAAGAAGGTTTTTGTTATGTACCTAAACAGTACAAGGATCTTCTCTTGCTTCCTAGAAAGGAATTTGAAGAGCTAGTGGACAAAACTCATCCCTTATTCAAAGCAGTTAATAATAATCTACAGAGCTTTGAGGGATATTAGTCCTCTAGCTCTATTTTCTAATTATAAATTTTTATAAAATGTCTAATAAAACATTGAAGGAGTTGCAAGCTGAGCTCAACAAAGCTCAAAGTGATAAAGCAGTTGCTGAAGCGCTTGTACAAAAAGGCGATGCCGCAAAAAAAGGCTTAGCTGAGAAGCGTAAAGCGATTGCTGAAAAGCAAAAAGAGATCGTAAAGATTGGTACAAACCATGAAAGAGCTGTAATCAATGTAGGAAAGGATATTCTGAGAACAAAAGGAGAAGGCTTGAAGCATCTACGTATTAGCATGAGTATTCATGATGCTGAAGGTTTAAAAAAGGATCTTCAACGTAGAAATGCCGCAATGACTCAGAATGTAGGAACTCAAGGTGGCTCTATCATTATTAAAGCTGAGGATTTGAGTGATGCAGATTTAACAAAGTTACAGGAAGCTATTGATATAATCGACTTTATCACAACTGGTCGCCAAAAGGCTGTTATGTCTCAAGTAACAAAAAATCAAGGTAAGGCATTAAGTGAGTTTGAGAATGCTGATCCTTTTTATACTGAACTGGAAGATTAGATTTTAGTAATGTATTGCTCATTTTAGCTTAGAATTTTAACCCTCTATGTTGGGAGAATATAGGGGATTATTTTTTCTTTATTTTTTACTTAAAACCAACATTATACAATGATTATAGATGAATCAAAAGAACGCGAAGAGCTTATAAAAAACCTACATTTACCCGTAGAACATTTAGTTATTATCCCCCCAAAAGAGGAGGACTGGGAATATTATTTAATCAAAATATATGGTAAAAATCCACCTAATGGTGAAGAAACAAAGGATGAACCTTATGCAATGATTACAGCTGACTATAACGCTGAATATGAGTGCTTTGATTATAACTGGGAGTCTGTAAATATTAAATGGCAAAAGCTAGTTAAGGATTATGAAGGAGAACTTCAAGAAGCAATTTGTAAAGGGCATGAGTTATTTGGGATGTATGATATTATTTTACGTCATTATAAGGCTTTTAAATTAGTCATTACAGATCTCAAAGGGAAAAACTTAGGTTTGTGTGTTTATGAGTTTGTGGATAGTGTTTGGTACTGTAGAATAGATTATGGTTCTCAGTCAAATCATATGAAAACTAGACCAATCTCTAATCAAACTAAAAGTGAAAATCATCAGCGTCCTGGAAATGCTTATGTCTCTCAATCTGATTCTCCTCCCCCATCAGAGAAAGAAATAATGCTCTCAGCAGTCACTCAAGAACATCAAATGAAATTAGATCATCAAAAGGTGATGAAGGCTAAAGAGTTGCAGCATTCTAATATGCTACATAAACGAAATGTCTATTATAAAGGGGGACTTTCTGTGCTTTTTGTAGCAGCTTTGGTTATTAGCTTTTTTACGGATAATGTGGGGGCTACTGCTCCTATGGTAGCAGTGCTTTTGGGAAGTATTTTTGCCCCTACTAGATAGAGGGTATGTCAAAGACCTGTACCCCCGTACAGGTAAGGGGTTCCCAAAACCTATTTTTAGGGTTCCCATTTTTAGTTTTGGATTGCTAAAAATAACACAAAAACTTCGATTAACACTAGATTACGAGCCTCTACCTGTACGGGGGTACTACTCTGAGGTAGTACCCCCGTACAGGTAGAGGCTTCTATTGCCTGTTTTTAAGACTTCAACAATGTAGATATTGCACTCCTATTTCAATCAAAAATTATGGATAAAAATAAGCTATTGCCACTACACGCAGGCGGAGATGGAATTAAGCTAAAAACAGAGCTTCCTAATGCGGCTGCTTTCGATAAGAAAGTAGACCATATCATAGCCCAAATTATGAGTGGTGCGCCCAATAGTGGTTGGTATCAATATATCCTAGAAAGAACAACTCGATTTTGGGACAAATTGGGGCTTAAATATTGATGAGGTAATAACAATGGCTGAGAAGCCTACAAGAATAAGAATATAGTTTTGACAAGGGACTATATAGTTCCTATTTGAATTAATCTATTTCTAAATTAAGGTGACCTGTATTAGATTTTTTAATCAAGATTGAGATCCAATAACCATTCTCTTGCCTGCTTTTCATCAGAAAATAATTTTGTTGGAAATGGTGGTTTACTAAACTTTATGAATAAGTTTCCAAAAATTTTTGATAGTGGTTTTACTAATACTGCTGATGCTTTTATTATTTGAGCTGCATCATCTTGAGCTAAATAATCCCGACTTTCTTTTTTGGTTTGTTTTACCTTTCTCGCATCAGCAATTTGTAATAATGGTAGATACTCTCTATAGTAATTTCTTACCATTGCCATATGTTCTTGGACTTCATGAAGTTCTGCAATCATTTCTCTAAAATCGGAATAAAGAATTCCATCATGATCTAGCCATACTTCAGCACATGGGGTTATTAGTTTTTTCTTCATATATTTTTATACTTTCTAATCCCTTTAGTAAAGGAGGATAAAGGATGTGTTTTATTTAAAGATAACTGTTTTTATTTAGAAGGATATTTTTTTACCTTTTTTTTAGGTAAAAATTTAATATAATACATAATGAGCATTTTTACCACATCAAAAAATATAACTCTTACACCTTTTATTTTTTATATAAAATGGCTAAATTTAGCTATTCTATAACCTTAAGACTTGCCACAGCCTAAAATGGGACAAAAAACGATCGCTTATATTCGTACTTCGACCAACCAACAAGAGATTAACAACCAAAAATTAGAGATTTTAGAATATGCTCGAAAAAATGATATGAAAGTTGATGATTTTATCCAAATCAGCATTTCGTCTAGAAAGACGACCAAGCAAAGGCGAATTGATGAGCTATTGGGAAAGTTGAGTCCTGGAGATACATTAATCTCAACAGAGCTATCTAGATTAGGAAGGAGTACTGCAGAAGTAATTGGATTAGTCAATCAATTGTTGGATAAACAAATTCGAGTGATCCTGATCAAACAGAATATGGACATAACTGGTCAGGACATGTCCTCTAAAATTATGATTACTTTGTTTTCCTTATTTGCAGAATTGGAAAGGGATCTTATCTCAATGAGAACGAGAGAAGCTCTCGCTACTAAGAAGGCTCAAGGTGTTAAATTGGGCAAACCTAAAGGCACTGTCCAAAAAAGTATGTATGATAAGGATCTTGAACAGATCAAGGCTTGGTTGGCTCTTGGGCTGTCTGGGCGTAAGATTTCTAAGAACTTGGGGTATGGGACTTATATTTCACTGAATACATTTTTGAATAAGCGTGGACTGAG
>JAKVCT010000241.1 GCA_022448995.1 Saprospiraceae bacterium | reverse complement strand
CACGAGGCTTTTCAACAAAGTGCAGCGCAAAAAGGCTGATTGAATTAAATACAAATTAATTGTGGCTATCTACTTAAAATAAATCCACAAATTAAAAACCACTACCTTATGACTAAACGATTACATTCTAATTCATACATAGCTATATTAGCTTTTATCTTTTCAGGAGGTCTTTTGTTTTCCTCTTGTGGAGGTGCGTCAATTGACAATAAAGATATGCGTGGTAATGATCAATCATTAAATTTAGAGGATTTAATGGACAGTGATGAACGTACAGAGGAAAAACGTATTTGCACAGATTGGGAGATGGATTTAGAAAAAAGCATGTTATCAGTCAATGGTAATTGTAGGAAGAATAATATTCTTCGTTTAGAGTTTGACGAATATTTAGTAGTAGAGGAACCCAATAATCCCAATCCAGTGATTTTATCTCCTATAGCTGCTTTGAAAACAGCAGATTCAGAAGGATTTTATGAACGAGTATTCAAGGTTAATGGGAAACCTTTTTCAGGTAAGCTGATTGGTTATCATGCTGGAAAACGTATTATAGAAGCAAATTTTAAAAAAGGCTATCGCAATGGCGTTTTTACAGTTTGGGCTAACACAGGACGCGTTTATGAGAATACATTAGGAACAGGAACGGATAAGGGGGAACCTATTCATATACTTGAACAGACAGCTCGCAAACCTATTCTATACTTATACCCCAATGAAGAACAAAAGATTAATGTGCAACTAGACTTTGAAGGGAAACTGACTACTACTTATCCAAAGTACCCACAACAAACAGGATGGGAGGTAACTGCACAAACGGATGGAACATTGCAGGATACAGAAGGTAAGGAGTACTATGCTTTATATTGGGAAGGAGAAAGTGATTATAAATATGACTTATCTACAGGGTTTGTTGTAGCAGGAGAGTCTAGTATTGCATTCTTGGAGGAAAAATTAGCTACTTTGGGACTAAATAGAAGGGAGGCCAATGAGTTTATTAATTATTGGCTACCAGAACTAGAAAGTAATCCTTATAATCTAATTCATTTTGCACAAAAAGAATACACCGACCAAGCCCCCTTGTTTATTACACCTCAACCAGAAACAACTATACGGGTATTTATGGTTTATCAACGTTTAGAAAAAGAACAGACTATAAAAGAACAGATTTTGATAAGCCCAGAAAGAAAAGGCTTCACTGTAGTGGAGTGGGGTGGTATGGAGCAAGTTACTCAAAGTAATTTGCTCAAATAGAAGCAGGACTTTTATTTTGATAGGCACAGGCATTAAACTCTAGTAGTTTAGTGCCTGTTTGTGTATATGGATTTAAAGTGTAATCAGATGTAGCCTAGGAAGCAAAATATATTTTAGTGTTTTTAGAGATTTGATTCATAATTCAATTACTTTTGAGCTAACTGATAGTTATCCTGCAACCCTAGCTATGGAAAGTATTCTCAACAAAGTTAGAATCAAAATAGTCGATTAATTTTAGATACAGTTTATGTTTCGTGATAGTTAGTTGATTTTTTTATTTTAACTGCATTGAGCATTGCGTGGCTAACTGTGTTGAGCCCTGATAGGTTTTACTAATTGATAATCAGTATTTTATGGAATTTAATTAATTTTGATTATCAGTTAGTCACGAAAAATGGTGAACCATCGGTTTCGTCAACTACTTATACATTACCTAACTGATAATTAGAATTATGTACCCAAATTTAAGATACGCTTTTTATGACTTTTTTGGTGTAGACATTCCAGCTCTTGCACTGATTCAGAGTTACGGTTTTTTCTTGGCTATGGCTTTTTTAGTAAGTGCTATTTGGCTAAACAAAGAGTTACGTAGACGAGAAAAAGTAGGTCTACTTCAGCCCGTAAAAGAAGAGGTCAAGGTAGGACAACCTTTCACTGTAGCAGATGGCATTGTTAATGCTTTGATTGGCTTCTTACTAGGTTACAA
This sequence comes from Saprospiraceae bacterium, assembly GCA_022448995.1. Taxonomy (GTDB): domain Bacteria; phylum Bacteroidota; class Bacteroidia; order Chitinophagales; family Saprospiraceae; genus JAKVCT01. Next base: position 5,790 of record JAKVCT010000241.1, on the reverse strand, counting down.
AGGAGTTTATGCCTTATTCAATCCTTCTATTTTCAATGGAAACAGTACCAAGGGAGCCTTACTCTCTCCTTACGTGGGTTATTGGTGGGCAGGAATAATTCTAGCTGTACTATTTGTATACTTGAAATATAGAGAGCGCCAAAAAGCAAAGGAAGAGTATCCAGAACCCCAGACAATAGAACGTGATATTTATCCACATCAGCGTGTAGGTGATATTATTATTATTGCAGCCGTGAGTGGAATTATTGGTGCTAAGATTCTCTATCTCTTTGGTGCACCTGATGAGTTTCACGCTGACCCGATTGGAGCATTGTTTAGTGGTAGTGGGTTGACCGTGTATGGAGGCTTGATACTGGCTACTTTTGTGGTAATATATTATGCTAAACAGAAAAAAATCCCAATTCGCCAGCTCATGGATATTTGCGCGCCTGCTATGATTTTGGCTTATGGAGTGGGGCGTTTGGGCTGTCATTTTTCGGGGGACGGAGATTGGGGGGATCCCAATCCTTTCAAACAGCCAAGTTGGTTGCCTGATTGGATGTTTGCCTACAACTATCCTAATAACGTACTGAATGAAGGGATTATGATGTCTGAATGTGGCTATCCTCCTTCTTTTGGAGATTATTGTCACCAATTGGAAAATCCTGTATATCCAACACCTGTTTGGGAGTTTATGATGGCATTTATCATTTTCTTGATTTTAGTTGCTTTGCGCAAACGTATAAAAGTACACGGTTTATTATTTGCTATTTACTTAGTGTTTAATGGATTAGAGCGTTTTATGATTGAAGTAATTCGAGTGAATGCGGAATATGAGCTTTTGGGTGTTAAATTAACTGAAGCTCAGTTGATTGCTATTGTATTATTCTTTATAGGATTGATATTTACGATCTTATTGTGTCGTCAGCAAATACAATTACAAAAGCAAGCAATTGATTCAAATTAGCCTTGTTATTGTACCAATAATTTATTAAATTTGCGCAGTTATTCTTGACAGTTAGTTTCTTTTATAAAAAAAGAAACTAACTGTATCCCATTTAACCCAATTAAAAATAAACACTATGTCTGCGTTAGACCAAAAAATCAGTGCTATTCAAGCATTTTTTGAGCAATACCCCTTCCTAAAAAATGAATTCCCAATGCTAATAGATGGACTTAAGTCTGTAAAAACTAAAGCAGAGGGCGGAGATGATTCTACCAACGAGGCTGCTACTGGTGCACCAGATACCTTACCTACCTATACTGGATTAGGGATTATCAAGATTGATAAATGTCCTGCTACTTATGAGGTCAAAGGAAAAGATAAGCCAATCAAACTAAATAAGGGAGATCAAATTAAGATTAAAAATGTGAGTGGATCAGAGATTGAAGCTGATTATTATTCTCAAAAAAAGGGACATATTACAATCAAAGTAGATAAGGTAAATGTAATTCTTACAAAAGATAATCTTCAAGATATTCAAAATTTACCTAAGACAGATATTGTAGTTACCCATAAGGATTTAGATACCCGAATAGATTGGATTGACCATACAAACTTTATTGCTGGTTGGCAAATCACTCCTAGCTCTCCTAATTTATATATTAACCTATCTAAAGTGGATACCTGTTTCCATAGGGGATTAGCACACATTGCAGATAAACTACATATTTTACAACTAGGAAATGGACAAACTTTTATAGGAGACAAACCGCTGGATGTTAATAGTTTAGTGGTAGGATCTATAGATTTTAACCAAACTAAAGTAAGTGATTGGAAAGCAAAATATCAATGGACAGATGATGATTGTAATAACTTTGCAGGAAAAGAAATTGCATTCCGATTCACTTGTTTTATGCAAGAAAAGAAGAAAGTCATTTTAGTTGAAAAAATAGGCGAAGTTCAACGAACAAATCTAAGTAAAACAGAACTTGCAAACCTTAAAAACCAGACTTACAAGAATACTACATTTGATGTCAATAAACTCAAAGGAACACATAATTATGTTAAATTAAATAGCAATCAAGAAAAAGATGTTTTAGAATCGTTAAGTAAGATCCCTCAAGAATTTCAATCTTATTTGGAAGGGGTGAATATAGTTTTTGATACTAATCCACCTCAAGGAGAACAGGCTCATATTGGAGAACAACAGGGAGAAAGAGTATTTTCTTTTTCTGCTAATGCTTTCATCGCGAATGAAAAAGATGATATTGTAACTGGGGATACAGGTGGTGATACCTTTACCCATTTAGATGGAATTGTTTTTCATGAATTAGCACACCTCATTGATTTGGGGCATTATTATAAAGCTAAAGACAAAGCCCAAGCTCTTGTAGACGAAGCTGAGAGAAAGAGGGTAGATGCTCATAAATTTGCATATGACCGTGAGTTGGATAAGTTCTGTGATAATATTCCTTATGCTCAAGATATACCTAGCAAGGAAAGGATTGTAACATTTATGAACGAATGTGTATTAGCTGAAGAGGATCAACTAGATATTTCTTGGAGCGAGGATAAGTTACGTACAGAGCTTAAGAAGAAGCAAAAAACCGATTATATACCTAATAGTCTATATAAGATAGTTGAAAATAAAAAGAAAGACTTAATTGCAAACTTAGGAGGGATAACTATTCCTTCAGGTAAGTACTTTGTTTTAGATAGTAATAATAGTTGGACAGAAGATAGCAACTACCAACCAACTGATTTCAGAACAGCTTTAGCACAAGATGGTGATAAAATCACTGAATATGCTAAAACAAACGATGCAGAAGCTTTTGCGGAGTGTTTTGCTTTATTCATGACTCAACCTAATGTTATGAAGGATATCAGTCCTAATCTTTATGCTTATTTTGATAATAAAAAATATGCTAAACATAAAGCCCATAACTTCTAAATAGGGACTTTTATTATTAAGTAAAATAATTAATAACCAAGTACTTACAAGATGAATTTCTTTTTAGAGTTTGGATAAATCACGTGAAAAGATATCCTATCAAACGTAATAATTAAGACTCAGTTTCGCTAAAAACTTAGTAAAATCTTCCTCACTGGATTAAATGGACTATATGGGTTGTTAGCAACAAAGAAGGACAAATATTGACCTTCTATAGGAACCGAGCCTATAGCGAGCTCAACGAAGTTAACTGCTTCGTCTGTCCGAACACTGTAAAGATTTAAAGTTGAATGATTTATATCCTGTAAGCCTATTTATCAAGTACAAGCTGTTAAGATAAAAGTGAGTTTGGAGAGCCCTTCGGGGTTTAGCTTTGCTGAGCACTTCGTGGTTTTTTGGTCAGCTTTTCTTTTTGCTCTGCCTTTGTACCTCTTGGCACAAGCTCTCGCAGAATGGCAAAAGGTGAAAGAAGAAACATCCATAATACTGAAACAGCCTAAATAGAACTTTTTATCTTAAGATAAACAACTGCAACATAAAAACCCCTCTGAGCTCATATAACTCAGAGGGGTTTTTATATAACAAGAATATCATTTATTCCTTATTTGCCAACTGTCCACAAGCGGCATCAATATCCTTTCCTCTAGACCGGCGTACTGTTACAGCCACTCGATTATTGCTCAAGAAACGCGCGAATTTATCAATCTGAAAACTCTGCGACTTCTCAAATTCTACACCATCCACAGGATTATATTCTATAATATTCACCTTAGCAGTAGGCACCTTACGGCAGAGCTTTAGCAAATTGCGAGCATCATCCAAAGTATCATTAAAATCACGAAAAGTGATATATTCAAATGTAATTTTAGAATCCTTTGTATTATGATAAAAATACTGAAGAGCTTCGGTTAGGGTAGCTAGATTATTCTGATTATTAATAGGCATAATCTCATTACGTTTCACATCATCTGCGGCATGTAGCGAAAGTGCCAAATTCACGCGCATACCATCATCTGCCATTTTACGAATCATCTTGGCAATACCTGCAGTACTTACGGTCAAACGACGAGCTGCCATGTCCAAACCTTCTTTGGATGTAATCAGGTCAATACTATCTTTGACAGGACGATAAGCCAAAAGCGGTTCGCCCATTCCCATATAAACAATATTGGTGATTGGATGCTCAAATTTCTCTTGGCATTGCTTATTGACAGCAACTACCTGATCATAAATTTCAGCAGCATCCAAGTTACGCAAACGCTTCATCTTTCCAGTTGCACAAAATGTACAGCTCAAACTACAACCAACCTGAGAAGAGATACAAACGGTATAGCGATCCTGTGAAGGTACAGGAATCAGAACAGATTCAATCAGATGACCATCGTGTAAGCGAAAGCGTGTTTTAATAGTTCCATCATTACTATGTTGAACAAAATCCTCTGTGATCGGACGAATGTCAAAATGCTCGTTCAGTACAGTACGTAGCTTCTTGGATAGATTCGTCATTTGCTCAAAGCTAGTGGCAGACTTTTTCCATAACCATTCATAGACCTGTTTTGCTCTAAATTTGGATTCTTTAATTCCAACAAAGAATTCGGTAAGCTCTTTTTTTGTAAATTTTCTTATATCTTGTTTAATATTCAATTCCTTCATGTCTTTCTTTTGTGCAAAGATACAAAGAATATGTAATATAATGATAATCAAGGATTGGTCATATGATAAAGTTTTTTAAAATTATCTTTACTGCATCAAAATTATTGATTTAGCTTCGCAGAACACTTCGTGGTTAACTTCGTTGAGCCCTTTGAGGTTTATCTATTTTTAGCTTTATGGACTATTGATTACATTTTAGAACATGTTTAGATATGCTCTAATTACCGAATAACTTTAATAATTAATTCTACTCATGTCTGAAAAAAAATTTCTTAGCGCTGAATGGCGCAATCTCATCATGTATAATTATGAAGTAGCCCCTCAGGTTCTTCAAAAATATATACCAAAAGGAACAGAACTAGACTTTTGGCAGGGCAAAACCTATGTAAGTTTAGTTGCTTTTATGTTTCTAAATACCAAAGTCCTTGGAATACCCGTTCCGTTTCATCGCAACTTTGAAGAAGTAAATTTACGGTTCTATGTACGCTACAAAGCCCAGGATGAATGGCGTAGAGGAGTTGTTTTTATCAAAGAAATTGTTCCTAAGCGTGCAATTGCTTCTATTGCTAATATCGTTTATGGTGAACACTATATTAGGCTACCCATGAAACATGAGATTGAAGAAACAGATACTCATTTGAACCTAAGTTATTCGTGGAAGTTTAACGGAGCTTGGCATCAAGCTAAAGCTTCTTGTTCAAAACCTGCCAAACCTATGCTAGAAGGATCAGAAGCTGAGTTTATCGCAGAACATTATTGGGGTTACACCCAACAGAAAAATGGAAGTACTTCAGAATATCGAGTGGAGCATCCAGCTTGGGATGTATACGATGTGGAATCGTATGACTTAAAATGTAATGTGGGAGAGTTGTATGGACAGGAGTTTACTCCATTCATGCAAGGAGAAGCAAGTTCTGTGTTTGTAGCCAAAGGATCTGAAATTATTGTGAGACAACACAAACGAACTACTATTTAAATGAAAAATTAAAAGTGAAAAATTAAAAATTATGATGTAGTTCGTCTTTAAATGTCCAACACGTAAATCGGGACTTTTGCTTCGCAGAGCACTTCGTGGTTCAGTATTAAGTATATTTTCTCCCTCACCTTTTGCCATTCTGCGAGAGCTTGTGCCAAGAGGCACAAAAGTAGAGCAAAAAGAAAAGGTGACCAAAAGATCTAGGACTCCCTTATTTTATAATTGGTCACTTATTAATTCTTGAGAATTAACAAATAGCTCGATTCAAATTACTCCGTAATTTTCAAA
>JAKVCT010000240.1 GCA_022448995.1 Saprospiraceae bacterium | reverse complement strand
ATTTTTTTGAGTTTTCGTTTCACTGAGCATTTTTTTATAAAAAAAATAGACTGTTAAGTGTAATAAATAAAATATATCTAATACTAATAAAGCAAACCAAGGAATTGTATTTTAAAATATACTAATTATTAGTATGTATGTAAATATAAATGAGATTTCATAAGTCAAAAAGCTAATTACAAAGTGCTCAATAAAGCTAAAATGCTGCTTGAATTAACCTCGTTGAGCCCTTTAGGTTAAACACAAAATAATTAATTGAGGCTAGCTACTTAGTAGTTTTCGTAAAATGTTAAGTTATTTATATTACACACTGATTAGTCACGTAAAAAAGCTACAGATAATCAATACCTATAAATCATCTATTTATGAACAACGTATTCTTTTTTTTATTATTCAGTTTAATAAGCTATCCTATTTTAGGAATCAATCGCGCTACCGTACCATCTGCAGGAGCTGCTCCAACACCTAATGGTAGCTTTGAAAATCCTGTAATTACATCTAGTAATGGCTTTATTTATCATCCTACTAATAGTGGTTGGCATTCCTATGTGGGAGGATTTGGTTTTGTTAAAAACAATATGGGACATTCCAACGGTAATGCTACAACTTCTGGAAACCAGGCGCTTTTTTTACAAGGTAATTGTTCTGGATCTACAACAATCAATATAGCTCAGGCAGGCTATTACCGTTTTACATTTAAAGGGGCTTTGCGTGCCAATTTTGGACAACAAAGCAAACGTGTAAAAATCAGTGTTTCAGGTTATCAAATAGCTGAAACTCCTTTGACTTCTTATTCCTATCAAAATTATGAAAGTCCAGCAGTATACTTAACAGCAGGAAGCCACACACTTACCCTGGAGGGGGTTAATGTTACTGCAGGAGATCATACTGGATTGGTTGACGACCTACGCATTCAGCAGCTTCTTGACTGGAATGACCCTTACACCTGGGGAGGTAGCCTACCCAATGTAAATGATATTGCAACAATTAGCAGTAATAGTAATGTGGTTATGTCTGGAAATATAAATGTGAATAGAGTGGTAGTTAATGGTCATCTATTAGCTGCTCAAAATAGGGATATCAACCTTTCTGCTAAAAATGTTTTGATTATGGGTTCTAGAGCATTACTAGAAATTGGTCAAAATAATTCTCCCTACAATTCAAATGCAACTATTACGCTAACGGCTAATCCTAATGATGCTCCTATTATGAATATGGGAAACAAGTTTGTAGGAGCTATGAATGGGGGAGAACTGCGTCTTCATGGACAATCCAAAAAAAGCTGGTCAAACCTAGAAGGCAATGTAAACCCTGGGACGAATCAAATTACAATGAAAGAAAGTGTAGATTGGAAGATTGGAGACCAAATTTTAATCGTTCCTAGCTCTACCAATTATTGGGAGGCTGAAAAACGTGTTATCACGGCCATTAGTAATAATTCAAGAACATTAACCCTCAATAGCAGCTTGGCTTATCCTCATAAAGGTGTTGTAAAAAGCTATTCTCGAGGGAATCAAACATGGACGGCAGATTTAAGAGCAGAGGTGGGAGTACTGACGCATAATATCAAAATCCAAGGTAATGCTCAGTCTGCTGTTACGCATTTTGGAGGGCATATCATGATCATGAACAATGCCAGTGCCTATGTAGATGGAATTGAATTATATAATATGGGGCAGAAATCCATCCTGGGTCGTTACCCTTTCCATTGGCATATGTTAGGAAGTAATGGCGCTGGGCAGTATTTTAGAAACTCAAGTGTCCACCAGTCGTATAATAGAGCAATTACCATACACGGGACAGAAAGTACTTTAGTAGAAAATAACTTCTGTTATGACCATATTGGTCATGGTCTTTTTCTAGAAGATGGTAGCGAACGGTTTAATGTCATCAGAAGAAATGTTGTCCTCGGTACCAAGCGCCCTGCTCCAGGAGAGGAAGTTACCCCTTCAGACAATCAAATAGTTACTATACAGAATATGACCCCCTCGAGTTATTGGATTACCAATCCAGAAAATACATTTGAAGAAAATGTAGCAGCAGGAACACATGGAACAGGGTATTGGTTTGCATTTCCCAAGCAACCCATGGGGGCTTCTACGAACGATCCTCGTTTTGCTAGCCTAAAGCCCAACGAAGCACCGCTTATATCTTTTACCAGAAATATAGCACACAGCTGTTCTAATGGTATTGATATCTTTGATGGTCTGACCAATGATCACAGTATTGTTTTCAATGAAGGCTGGGTAAACAATGGAACACATTGGATAGAAAACTGCCTGTTTTATGGGAATACAGTCGCATTGTACACGGGCACTGGTGAAGGTGGTCCAACATCGAATCTTATTTTCAATAATACCATATTAGTTGACAATAGACACTTTATGATGTTTGCTAGTAATAGTATTGTCAATCAGTCAGTTTTTGTAGCTAACTCTGGAGAAAACCTATACTCAGGAGAACGCTATTTAAGTTTACTCTATGATGGTCCGGGACAAGTTTGGAACTCTCATTTTGTAGGGTGGAATGCCTCCAATGCAAATTTACTAGATAATTTTGGAGGAGCGACTAAACATGCTAACCACATTTTTGGAGGATCTAATACGAAGGATCATAATGGCTTTGTTCGTTGTTCGCTCCCTAATTATAATCTTGTACCAGCTTCACCTGTGGGTGATCCTACAAGTGATCCTAGGCACCCACGAAATTGGTTGGTATCTGTGAAGGATTATACAGGAGCCATTACTGGTCAAGCCAATACGACAATTGTATGTAATCATCCATTTATGTTAGTAGGGGATGAGTATCAACCCTCGAACTGGACCAATGCTTATGTAAGCAGCCATCAGTTTTTCCATGCTACTATGGCCTATGATTTGCCTGTAAGTCAATTTCCCAATGTACATATTACGCGTCGGAAACAAGGTTTAGCAGATAGCTATCTTTATTTATTTCCTAATGGAAGTTTTAAAGAACATCCCCAACATCATGTCATTGCTAATGAAGGTTTTGAATACATATATACCTACGAGCAATTACCTACGAGTAAGACCCTCCGACTCTTTATCAAAGATGCTACTATGGGAGATCATTATATTGCTAGATACAAAAACTTTGGGAACTTAAGCGGCTTAAGCGTCTATACCACTCAAGGCAGTATAACTCCTCACTCTTCATTAGCAAGTCTATATGCATCTCCGAATGCTGGCTATTATATTGAGCCTGGTGGAGACTTGTATCTAAAAGCAGTTGCTTTAGAAAGCCGTAATGATCGCCAATTTGTATTGCAATGGACTTCGGATATGAATTTTACTCCTAGTATCATAGATACTGATGGAGATCAAATGTCAGATTTGGTAGAATCTAGTACAGGGCGTCATCCTTGGGATGCTTCAGACTTACATGCAGGATTTGAAACTACAGGTAATTTTGAAGGTTGGAATGAAATATATAATTTATCTGGTGGTAATGTCACAAATGGCTCACTCAATGGTATTGCCATGGGAGATGCACAAATTGTAAATAGAGACTATAATTTTGCAGCAGCTGCTGTTCCGAAACTCTATATTCGTTTTCAAGCAGCACAGAATGGTTGGATGCAACTATTTTTTAATAATGGACAAGGCTTTTTCTCCGGCAGTCGAGTAGTCAATGTATATTACTCTGGAAATGGGGCTCCACAGACACTTGAATTTAACATGGCTAATCATCCCGACTGGCAAGGATGGATAACTGAGTTGCGCCTAGATCCTCTAACAGGAAACAACCAATGGTTTAATATTCAATATATAAGTGCTAGTACCAGTAATACTCAATTACAAGTAGCTTCTTCCTCCCAAAGCACAATTGTTACAGAGAAGGATAAACTATTGTCAAACACATTAATAGAACCTGTTTTAGAATCAAATCCAAGTACAGAAATAACGCTCTTTCCCAATCCAGTAGATCATACATTATTTATTCGTGGTGTCAATGACAATAGTCTAATTGAAATATATGATAGCGCTGGGAAATCTATCCAAAAACAAATCAAAAGTAACGCTATTGATGTTCATCAGCTCTCTCCGGGAATTTACTTCATAAGAAAAGGCGAACAAAGCTATCAATTTGTAAAGAAATAGAAACAATATAAAAACTCAAAACATAGCTTTTTGACTAGATATGGGGAGTGATGCATTCTAAGGATACTCTTTTGTAAATGTACTTAGTCTCCATATTTGGTCACCCAAACTGATTAAACATAAACATACTGTAAGTTATTGGGGGTATAATAGGTACTGATAATTCTATTGATAAATCGTCTAAAAGTCATTTTAGAGATGCTATCTCCTTGCCTTTATATCTCATTTTATCTCATTTTAAATATTTTTTTATGAAATTTTTATCAGTTAAAAAAGTATATTTAGTTTTTCTAGGACTAATACAGTTCGTTTTAGGTAGCAATACTACATTATTTGCTCAGAGCAATTATTATTGGACAGATGGAGAAAAATATCATCTCTCAGAAGATCGCAGTTCAATTATTCTACACTTTAAGGAGGGCTACGCTGTCGAGAAATATTTGAAAGAGGATGCTCCTGTAAAAGATTTAACAATGCATGCCCTGTACAAGAGAGCTGTACTACAGTTTTCGGAGGAATATGATGGCCAGGCTATTGATCTAGCTAAAGAAATGGTAACGGACCCATCTGCGATCCGCAGTGCTAGTTTTGCCTACCAATATGAAGATGGATTTCAAGTTTGGCTAACCCATAGAGTGGTTTTGGAGCTAAAAGCAGGCACAACTATCGAAGCAATAGAGCCATTGATGGAGAGAGCGGAGGCAAGCTTAGTAAAACAAGAATATGGTCGAACACTTATTGAGCTCAAGAATATTGATCGTGTCTTCTCGCTAGCCAATAAACTTGAAGAACAAGATTTAGTAAGTTGGGCGCATCCAGATTTCTATGCAAAAATTTCCACGGATAATCATGTCAACTACAATTTCTACCCAGCTCCCTCTGATCCAAAGTTCACACAACAATATCAACTTCACCAAAATAACGATATCGACTGTGATGCACCAGAGGCTTGGCAATGGACAAAAGGTAGTTCTAATATAACAGTTGCAGTAGTAGATGATGGCTTAATGAATTCTGGACATCCAGATCTGCCAAACTTTTTAGCGAACAAAAACAAAGAAACGCCCTCTTTTGGGGCTGCAAGTGCACATGGATATGCTTGTGCTGGAATTATTAATGCTGCTCACAATAATATTGGCGTGTCTGGAGTAGCTCCAGGGGTAAAGCTTTTTGGTGTATGGTTTGGTGGGTCAGCATCCGAAAATGCTGACGCGATAAGTTATGCCCAACAACAAGGGGCCGATGTAATGAATAATTCTTGGAGCTACAAAAGCTGCTCGGTAAGTTTTGGTGTTCTAAATAGTGCGATCAATAACGCGGTTAATAATGGTCGTAATGGTAAGGGATGTGTCCTTGTTTTTACGGCAGGGAATGACGGGAGAAACAATTGTATCAACTATCCTGCAAAATTAGGTAATGTGATCGCTGTTGGAGCTGTTGGACGAAATGGTTCTGCTACAAGTTATAGTAATAGAGGTCCAGCATTAGATTTAGTAGCCCCTTCATCACAAGACGCAAATCAGCCTGATGTATGGACGACAGACCTTATATCAAATCACTGGGGACATAAAGGATACAATACAGCGTCAGGTACTGCGGGGCACTATACATCGGATTTTAATGGTACATCAGCTGCAGCTCCTGTGGTTTCTGGAGTAGCCGCTTTAGTGCTTTCTCTTAGACCAGACTTTACTTTTCAGCAGGTATACAGTGTCATGACTTACTCTGCTACAGATATGGGAGCGAATGGTCGTGATAATACCTTTGGTTGGGGAAGAGTAGATGCGGATGATTCTTTTATCAATTCTGCCGTGAGCAAATGTCTCAAAATTAATACTAATGCCTCCAATATTTACAGTTATGGCAATCAAGACCAAGGACAATATATCAAATATAATTGGGGAGGTATACATCTTCATGGCAGTGCTTGGAAATCTATTCTACTAGATTATGTAGTAACAGAACATACACGAATCGGTTTTTGGTATTATAGCTGGCCCGGGCAAGAGGGGGGAATACATGGTATTGGATTTGATGATAATAATTCTATTGATTATAATAGAATATTTAAAATATATGGGACTCAGAATTTAGGCATCAACAATTATGATAACTACAATGGTTCTGGATGGCAATACTATGAGATCCCTGTTGGTCAATTTTATACGGGGTGGATGAATCGTATCTTCTTGGTAAACCAAAAGAATAATTTAAATAATACTTGGGGGCAAGGTGTTTTTGACCAAATATCAGTGTATGAAGCGGGCAATAACTGGAATTGTAATTCGTACTCTAGAGATGGGACACCTCAACCACCTTCTTATATTCCTGATTTTAAGCAGGATAGAGAACATGATATCACGAATATAGAGTATATGGATTTGCCTGAGGATGCAGCAATCAGTATATTCCCAAATCCTGCCAGCACACTAATTAACTTGCAATTGGACGTGAAAAATACTATGGCTGTGCGTTGTCGTATTACCAATAGTTTAGGACAGGTTGTAAAAGAACAATCTATCAACGCTGGATTACAACAAATAGATATTTCAACACTTCCTACTGGTATATACTACATTACCGTAGACCTTTCTGACGGAAAAAAATCTGTACATAAATTTTCTAAAAAATAAATAATTACCATTGATATTTGATTATCAATTATTTATAGGTGTAAAATGGGGCTATATTATTATAGCCCTTACCTTCGTTGAGCCCTTCGGGGTTTGAATACAAATTAATTGTGGCTAGCTCTTTATTGATGAGGTAAGTATAACGTTTTAGGTATTTTACCTTGGTTGTATTAGACTTTAATATTTCTTTGTTGGTTTAAAAGACAGTTTGGTGTAGTCATAGGACGTCTTAGTAAATTATAGCTTGTATTGATAAAGATTTTTATTGAAATTTGGTTTGTAAGTTTATATGCTTTTAACCAAAATCAAACATCATGTTTAAAAATAAAATGTTCTTTTTTGTACTAATCTTTACATTAGGTCTTATTACAAGTAATACAAATGCTCAAGCTCTTGATTTTTTTGGAGCAACCAAAGTAAGTGTTTGGAAGGGGGATTTTAAAGTTTCTAATATCTATGTAAAAACACAAGGAGACCGCCATATTAATGGTGAAAAAATGGGAAGTGATGCTCTAATTGTAGATTACCATGGAGGGATCTCTATACGGGCAGTAGCAATCCCTGCTAGTGCAGATAAAGAAACCGCATCAAAGCAAATTATGAGCTTACTACATATATTTGGTACTGGTGCTACCGATATACACCAAGGAATTATTAGGAATGAAAAAAAGTCTACAATGCGACTTAAAAATATGTTCCACGGTTCTGAAAGTTTGGAAATTAAGGTAACAGAGAGTGAATATTTTTATAACAAATATAACGAAGATAGAAGATCTTGGTTTAAGTTGTATACCATTCCTGATGCTAAAAACAAACGTATCATCTTTATTGCTATTGGAGAGACTGCAAAAGTAACAGAAAGTCGATCTGAGACTTTTGAAAGTATTATGGACGGAATGGAGCATAGGTTGGAGCTTCAATAATAAAAGAGATTATGTGATTGATTGTTAAGGTTTTATGTTGAACTGAACCTCCCTAAGTACTCCGTAATATAAGTTGTTAA
>JAKVCT010000024.1 GCA_022448995.1 Saprospiraceae bacterium | reverse complement strand
GACCTAATTTAGCCAACAAGCAATTTTTATTATTTCTTTTTCATCTAGACCTTTGAGGTTTTAGAAACCTCGAAGGTCTGTGTAGGAAAAGCTATTATCTATGTAGAATAATGTATCCTGTAAATCTATCTTCAGCAACAACACTAGTATCATTCAACTTCAAGATATAGAAGTAAGAACCATCCGGAAGATCTTTACCATTAAATGTACCATCCCACTGATCCATAGGACCTTCGTACACTAGGTTACCCCAACGAGAGAAGACTCTAAATTCAGCATTTGGATAATCATTTACACAGCGAATATTCAAACGATCATTAATACCATCTCCGTTTGGAGAAATTGCATTAGGAATGAAACATTCAAAGTCCGTATTCACTTCCAAAACTACCGTTGCAGTATCACAACTATTCGGACAATTTACATCACAAATTGTATAAGTAAAGGTATCTACACCAAAGAAACTATACTCTGGAGTGTAATCAAAGGTACCATCACCATTATTAACCAGTTTACCATTATTCACAGAATCCAAAGTAGAAATTGTAAATAAACTCAAACTATCATTATCAATTACACTAAAGCCTAGTAGAGAATCTCTGAAGTTCAAAGAGTATGCATCTGCAAAAGCTACAGGTTCAGCTTGATAGTTCACATCTATTGTATCTGCTACAGACAAACAACCATTCATATTCACCTCCAACTGATAAGTACCAGACGGTGCATTAGTTACTAGTAACTGAGGCACTGATGTAATCTGCGTTGTAGAATCAGGCAATGACCAACTGTAAGTCGTAATTGGGGTATAACTAGTACCTTCTGTTAATTCTAGAATGTCCCCAACACAAAGTGGAATATTTGCAGAAATTGAAGGCTGCACTGGATTAGGTAATACAACCACATCTAATGTAGCCGTAGCTGTACAAGTACTATCATCGGTTACTACTAAGGTATAGGTTCCTGTATCTGCCAAACTTACAGCAGTAAACACTGGATTCTCATTTGTAGAAGTAAATCCTGTAGTTCCATTTGACCATTGGAAACCAGTAACAGGTGTACCTTGTGCATTTGTTTGTGGATTAGCCAATAAAGTTAATGTTTGACCTTCACAAACAGTATCTGTACTTGGTTGCGGTGCTGGTGGCAATTCATTAATAAATAAATCAAATGGTACCAACATCGTATCTGTACAACCATCTACATCTACATTAACTGTATATCCTCCAATATCACTCAAACTAGATCCTACGATTGTATAAGATGGAGTTGTTGTCGTCACCAATGGACTACCATTAAAGTACCAGTCATAAGTGATGGTATCTCCAGAGTAGGTATTTCCATTCAAGATAGTTAAGATAGCATCTGTTCCCTCACAAATTGGGTTATTAGCCCCAATAACTGGAGGAGCAACTACATTTACACCAACCTCAACGGTGGCAGAAGCAGGACAACCTGTACCACTAACCGGTGTGATTACCAAGGTATAAGTACCTGCATTTACACCCTGAGCATCTATTGTTACTGTAGTATCTTGTGCTGTAGAGGTAAATCCATTAGGACCTGTCCACTGATAAGTATAAGTTGGTCCTGGAGGAGGATTGGCATTCAATGTAATCGTTTCACCTTCACAAACAGGTAAAGTATCTGGAGAATTGGTCACAGGTTGTGGACCATTTAAAATCACTGTTACATCAGAATTACATAAACCAATATTTCCATTTACGTCAATTACTTGTACGGTTACATTCACCATACCTGCATCTTGACAAGTAATTGTGTCTGGACTTAGAATGATTGTATCAATTGCACAAGCTTCAGTATAGTTTACGTTCAAGTCAGCTGGTGTCAATCCTTGTGGACCAGTCTGAGTAAGGTTAATGGTTGTACCTGTACAAGTCACTATAGGTGCAATATTATCGACCACAGTTACCTGAGCAGTACAAGAATCTAAATTAACACCATCCCCAACAATCAAGGTTAGGTTATTTACACCAGTATCTGCACAAGTGAAACTAGCTACTGTAGTACCTACAGCACCTACACTGACACTTACAATCTGACAGTTATCAAAACTACCATTGTTCAAATCATTTGCAATAATTTGTGCATTTCCACTATTATCTAAGTTAACGGTCAAGTTCTGACAAATTGCAGTTGGTGCAATATTATCTTCAACAATTACAATACTTGGACAAGTTGCAGTATTACCATTTGCATCTGTCACTTGAAGTACCACTGGATTATTTCCAATATTAGTACAATTAAATGTCTCTTGCGCTTGTCCATTAATAGTATAGGTTAATGGTCCACAAGCATCAGTACTACCACCATCAATATCAATAGCATTTACAGTTACATCACCATTAACATCTAATTGAGCAGTAATATTTGTTTGACAAATTGCAATTGGATTAATATTGTCTACAACCGTAACATCCGAAGAACAGACACTCGCATTCCCCTCTGTATCAACCACAGTAAACAGAGCAGTTTGTACTCCCACATCTGCACAAGTGTAAGCAAATGAAGGTTGATTATTGATTTGTAAACTAAATACACTACAATTATCAGAACCTACTCCAATTTGGTTTGGCAATACTGTTACTTGTCCGTTCGTATTCAAAAATACAGTTGTGGGATTACAAATCGCTGTAGGCGGTATGGTATCTTCCACTGTAATCTGAATATTACAAGTTGCAGAATTACCACTAGGATCTAATGCAGTAATCGTTACAGGTTGAGGATTTGCCAACGCAGTACAATCAAACGTATCTTGCGCTTGACCATTGATCAACCATGAAACAATCTGGCAGTTATCTGTTCCTGTAGCATAATCAATAGCTTGTACTACAGCAATCCCACTAGCATCTATATAGGCATCTCCTGAGGCACAAGCGATCACAGGATCAGTATTATCATCAATAGTAATCTGAGAAGTACAGTCTGCTTGATTGCCAGAACCATCCACTACCGTTAAGGTCGCCGTAAGATTAATCCCACCATTGGCACAGTCAAAAGTATCTTGCGTTAGTCCATTAATTAAGTACGTTAGAATACTACAATTATCTGTACTACCTGCATCCAAATCAATAGCATCCACAATAGCTTGACCTGATCCATTGAGCGTTGCAATAATATTTGTTTGGCAATTTGGTGTTGGATCAATGGTATCAAGTACTTCTATTTCAACAGGACAAGAAGATTGATTTGTTCCATCCGTTACTGTCAAAGTTACATTTTGTATAACACCAATATCTGCACAATTGTAAGTTACTGTAGGTCCACCATTGACTAAATAGGAAGCAATATTACAGTTATCTGTACTACCTGCATCAACATCTATGGCATTTACTACCACTTGACCTGTAGCCGTTACATATACTGGAACTGGAGTTGTAGGACAAATGGCTACTGGCGCAGTAGTGTCTTCTACTGTAACCACAGAGTTACAGGCTGCAAAGTTACCACTTGGATCTGTCATTGTCATGGTGACAATAATGTTCCCGATATCTGCACAACTGTAAGTCATACTATCTTGTCCTGCCACTTGGAAGGAAACAATACCACAAGCATCAAAGCTACCATTATCTATACTACTCGCAGGAATAGTCACAGTACCATTAGGTCCTAAAGTCGCGGTTACATTGAGATTACAATTTGGATTTGGATTATTAACATCATTGATTTGAATGTCAGTCTGACAAGTAGAAGAGTTTCCACTATCATCTATTACTGTCAATTCTACAACATTTACCCCTACGTCTGCACAGGTAAATGTATTAGAAGCTTGACCGTTAATCAAGAACTGAGAAATGCCACACAAATCTGTACTACCATTATTCAATACAATAGCATTGACAATAACCTCACCTGAATTGATACCCAAGTTGAAGTTCAACAAACCATTCGGCTGACATTGAGCGTTTGGATCAATTGTATCAAGCACAACAATATCAGTAGTACAAGTACTCGTATTTCCATTAAAGTCTTCCACAGTGATTGTTGCAGGCTGAGGAGCTGTAATATCAGAACAATTATACTGAACGAAAGAGAATCCGTTAATTGTGTAATTTGCGATACCACAGTTATCAGTACTACCACCATCAGGATCAGCAGCATTGACCACAACAGTTCCCAAGTTATTTAAGTAAACCTCATATGGATTTTGACAAACAGCTACAGGACTTACAGTATCCAAGATGGTTACATTAGCAATACAAGAATCAACATTAAAATTGATATCTGTAGCTTGTAGCGTGATTTGCTGAACACCTAATTCTGTACAATCAAAGGTCAAGTTAGGTTGGAAAACAAGATCAGAAGGTTTTCTAATAGCTAGAGAAGCCAAGGCACAGTTATCAGTGCTACCTCCATCTATATCTGATGGGAGTAATCCTATAAAACCAGCATTATCTATATATAGAGTATCATCCAAACAAACCATTGTTGGAGCTAGTGTATCTTCAATAATTATGGTTGTGTTACAGAAACCACTTATTCCGTTAGAATCTACAACAGTCAAGGTTACATTATTAGGAAAACCTACATTATTACAATCAAATACATTTGTAGGAGATATAAACATAGTATCAATACCACAAGCATCTGAACTACCTCCGTCTATATCTGATGGTAAAGCAGTTACGGTTCCTGCAGGGTCTAAATACAAAGTAGCAGGTTGACAAATTGCTGTAGGCTGTGTATTATCCTGAACGGTAATCACTGCTGTACAGAAATCTGTATTATTCCCCAAATCTGTAGCAGTCACAGTAACAGTAACTGTTCCAACATCTGCACAATCTAAAGTAATAGAAGGCTGTCCATTCACCGTCAATGTAGGGATACCACAGTTATCACTACTTGTCGCAACTAAGTCAGAAGCATTGACTACAAACGAACCTGTAGGATCTAACTGTATAGTTAGTGGCTGACAAGTTAGAGTTGGAGGAAGGGTATCCATAACTTCTACAGTAGCTGTACAAGTAGAAATATTGGAGTTCGCATCTGTTATTTGTAAGGTTACGATCTGTGTTCCAACATCTGAACAAGTATAGATATGATTTGATGCAAATCCTAAACCAGCATCAATAAACTCACTTGAAATACCACAGGCATCTGTACTACCTCCATTTATGTCTGCAACTACTAAATTAGCTGTTCCAGTACTATTTAGGTAGACCGTATCATTTTGGCAAACAGCTATAGGAGAAACCGTATCTTGTACAAGTACGGTACTCGTACAAGTATTGGCATTTCCACTTACATCTGTCACTGTCAAAGTAAGGACTTGGGTACCTACATCAGAACAGTTCAGAGAAGAAGGAGATACAGTTGTTGTTGCTACAGTACAATTATCTGAACTACCACCATCAATATCTGCTGGTACAGCGGTTAATGTTCCTGCAGGATCTAAATACAAATTCACCCCTGTCAAACAAGAAACCGTTGGAGGTGTGATATCCTCTATAAGAATTGTTGCCGTACAAGAATCGATATTTCCTCCCAAATCTTCAACATATAAAGTTACATTTTGTACACCAGTATCTGCACAAGCATAAGTTACAGAAGTGTTACCAATCGAGTTGATAGATAAAATAATAGTAGAACAATTATCATTACTACCAGCATCAATATCTGCTGCATTCACGATAACATTACCAGTAATATCTAGAGAAACACTAATATTTTGGCAAATTGCTGTAGGACTAATTGTATCCAACACCTCTATGTCCTGTGTACAAGTATTGACATTACCATTTAGATCTGTCGCCTGTAAAACAATGGTATGTGTTCCAACATCAGCACAAGAATAAGCTAAATTTCCACTAAATGGTCCTGCATTTTCACTAATTGCGAAAGCAGCAATACCACAAGCATCTGAACTACCACCGTCTATATCAACAGCATCTAAGGTTCCTACACCTGTAGTATTTAGATATACAGTATCTGTTTGGCAAACCATTGTTGGAGCTACATTATCCTGAATCGTAACATTTGTTGTACAAGAATCCACATTTCCATTCACATCCGTTACAACTAATGTAACAGGAACTATTCCCACATCTGTACATCCAAACGTAGAAGGGTTAACAGTCATTGTTGCAATAGAACAGTTATCAGTACTACCATTATCTATATCTGTAGTTGAAATACTTCCAACCCCAGTTGGATCTAACTGCACGGTAACACCTGTTTGACAAAGCACATTGGGATTTTCGTTATCTTCTACGGTTATTGTAGCTGTACAAGTAGTCTGTATTCCCCCCCCATCTTCAACGATGAGTGTAACTGTATTAGTACCAATATCAGCACAAGTATAAGCTACACTTGTATTTGGAGCCGCATCTAAATAAAGTGTAACTGCGCCACAATTATCAAATGACCCCCCATCTACATCCACTGCATTTACGGTTACATTACCTGTTCCATCTAGGTCGACAGTAATATTCTGGCAAACAGCTGTAGGAGAAACCGTATCTAAAACGTTAACTGTTGCTTGACAACTTGCCGTATTCAATTGATCATCAAACACATTTAATGTTACAGTATTAGCACCTAAGTTTGCACTAGTAAGAAACAGAAGAGGTGATCCATCCAAATCACTAGAAGTAACCCCACAATTATCGGTACTACCACCATCTACATCGGCAGGTGATAGAGTTGCAATACAGGAGTTATTTACATAAATATCAATAGGTGAATTACAAACCGCTATAGGGTTGGTATTATCTTCTATGGTTATTGTAGCTGTACAATTATCGGTGTTGCCACCAGCATCTGTTACCACCAAAGTAGCAGTATTTGCTCCTAGATCATCACAATCATAAACCTGACTAGTGTTTGCAAACCCGTTGATTGTATAAGACAGTCCACCTGTACCACAGTTATCGGTACTACCACCATCTATATCTGTTGCATCTACGGTTACTGTTCCAGATACAGGATCCAACTGAAAGGTTTGTGGAGCACAAACTGCAACAGGATCTTCAACATCTTGGATCGTAATCAGAGAACTACAAAAGGCAGTATTACCACTTGCATCAGAAACTAATAAGAAGGCTATATTTGGATTGGTCAAAATACTATTACAATCATAACTTGCTATATTTCCTCCATTAATCAAAGTAGTTGTAATACCACAATTATCACTACTTCCTCCGTCTAAATCAGATGAGAATACATTGACATTACCAGATGCATCTAAATCAGCTGTGATAGAAGGCACACAGTTTGCAACTGGACTAGTTGTATCTCGAACAGTAATATTAGATACACAAGTTGCTGTGTTCCCATCAATATCAGTGACCTCTAAAGTAGCTTGTAAAGTACCTACCAATACAAACAAACTATCACAGTCATAAGCTATGGGTGTTACACCTCCATTAATAGTAGAACTAACAATAGAACAATTATCAGTACTACCACCATCTATATCTGCAGTAGTAAGTGTAGCCGTTCCTGTTCCATCTAAGAAAATAGTAGGATTACTACAAGTTGCAATTGGGTTAGTATTATCTTCTACTGTTACGTCAGCCGTACAAGTATGTGTGTTTCCTGTGGCATCAGTCACCTCTAATACAGCAGTTTGTACACCTATATTATTACAATCGTAACTAATAGAGACAGGATTACTATTGATAGTAATACCAGTGATTCCACAGTTATCCGAGCTACCTCCATTAATATTAGCAGGAGTTACAGTTGCTATCCCTGCTCCATTAAGCACTGCCGTATAAGGTTGACAAATCGCTACAGGATCTAGTGTATCAAGTACATTAATCAATACAGCACAAGAATCTATATTACCCGTAGCATCTTCTACTATAAGCTGAGCCGTTTGAGTTGTTCCCGCTTGTACACAACTATAGGTTACTGTAGCTCCTCCATTGATCGAAGTATCTGCCACCCCACAATTATCTGTACTACCATTATCTACATCACTAGGATAGATAGTTACCGTACCTCCTGATCCCAAATAGGCATCAAAAGAAGCCACACAACTAGGTATAGGAGGAAGTGTATCTAATACTGTCACACTAGCTGTACAAGAATCTATGTTACCATAAGTATCCTCTACTTGCAAAGTAATAGGTTGAGGTACTCCGATTGCAGTACAATCATATGCTTGAGTCGCAGCTCCATTTACCTGAAAAGTTAAGGCAGTTCCCGTACATGCATCATTACTACCATTATCAACCTCCACTGGTACTACAGTAGCTTGACCAGAAGCATCCAAATAAGTAGTTACGTTCTGACAAACAGGCACAGGAGGAATCGTATCTAATACTTCTACTGTAGCAATACAAGTAGAGCTATTATTTTGACCATCCTCAAAAAGTAAAGGCACATTTTGTAATGTTCCTATATCTGAACAAGAGAATGTAGTATCTGTATTACCAGAAACCAATGTTGGAATCAACGGATTGGTACAAGCATCAATACTACCATTATCTAATTCAACTGCTGTAACTGTAACATTACCTGCAGCATCGACATATGCAGGATAATTACTAGCACAGTTAGCTGTTGGAGGAATCGTATCAAAAACAGTTACCGTTGTTGTGCAAGAATCTAAATTTCCCCAAAAGTCTCCAACAATCAACGTTGCATTATTGACACCTATATCATTACAATCATAAACTTGTGCATTCGAATTGTTAATTAAACGCGTAACAATAGGTGGACAAGCCTCTGTACTTCCTCCATCTAAGTCTGCAGCAGCTATAGAAATTGTGCCTGTAGCATTAAGATAAGCATCTACATTGGATACACAAACAGGTGTAGGAGGAATTGTATCTAAGACATTGACTGCTGTTTGGGGACAGGTTGTAATATTACCATTATTATCTTCAACAGTAATTATGACAGGGACATTTAAACTAATTTGCCCACAAGAAAATGAGATGGAATTTGAGCCATTAAAATCTAAGCCCCCAGGTAGAATACCACAGTTATCGGTAGCAACAATAGAATCAGTACCTGTCATGGTAAAGTTTCCAGTATTGTCTAGATAAACTGTATAGTCCTTACAGTCCACAACAGGACCAATATTATCAACAACAGTGACATTAGATACACAAGCATCAGTATTACCTAAGCGGTCTTGCAGGGTCATCGTAACAGCAGTTGTTGTTCCTATATCACTGCAAGTAAAAAAGCTAGGTGTAATATCTAATACATCCAAGATACAAGAAGTATCACTACCATCATCTATGTCATCAAACATCACATTGAGTACCCCTGTACTGTCTACACTCAAAGATACATTAGCTTCGCACTCTGCATCTAAAGAAGCCGGATTACAAGTATAAAGCTTAATACAAAATTGTTTTATACATAAAAAATCTCCCTGAGAAGGATTATCAAAAATAGCAAATAAAGACCAGTTACCACCAGGAGGAGAGCCTAGATAGTCACCACCACTCGTTAAGCTATTACCATTGGTTTGTAAGAAATCATTTCCTGGAATGGGTAAATTATTAAATGCAGAAGAAGCAGCACCATCCCAAAACGTTACCGTATCATCCAAGACTTGAGCATTCCCTCCAAAAGTACTAGTTGTACCAATACCTACTCCAACTAACCCTGCTGAGGCAGCAAACCACCGGTTGGGTAAACCTGCAGGTGGGTTCATCATAAATCCGATTCGGCTTAGATCTACTGAACCAGGTAAGGGCGAGGAGCAACTTCCTTGTGTTGCAGACCACACTATCTCAACTTCCATATCAACAATAACGTGCCCAGCAGGAAAATCTATTCCTGAGGCAAAATTGACCGCACCGATAAAATCTCCTGTCAGTCCAGTCCCATCTACGGAAGTTGCCGTAGCTGGCTGAAAACACTTGGTTACAACATTTTGTGCATGCGCTAGAGAAGCATAAAGTATGAAACTGCTGCACAGCACAAAAATTCTAGAGAATAATGTGTGTGTATTTCTAATCATAAAAAGAGGTTTTTGATTGCAGCAAAGCTTACGTTCATATTAATTAATTATTACCTAGATTTTAGTTGCTTGATATGAGCAACTAAATATTTTATAAAACTTCTTGCTCTTGTAGCATATAATGCTAATAAAACTTAGACTTGTTCCTTACTCTTGTAGCTTAGGATAAAAGTCGTAACGAGCAATCCAACAATTGACGCAGCAAAATAGGTAGTTCCTATTCCTAATCCAGACCACAAAATCATACTATGTCCGTCCATTTTGAGTGACAAAATCAATAAACTAACGACAAAGACATCCAACATTGCCCATTTATTGATAATCTCTAAAAGAATATGAAGAATACCTGATCCTGGTAATTTGATCCCTATTATTTTGGTAGCTAATACTAAATATTTCAATATTGGAAATACAATAGAGAATAATAAGATAATCACTCCCAAAAAATATTCATTCTTCTCAAACAATAAAGTTACTGAGCTTGTCAGATAAATATCAGTGCTACTTAAAAGCCCCATAGCAATTTCTGTTTGCATAATGGGATACATCAATCCCAAAACAAAAAAAACCAATGATGCTAGATAGATAGGGATAGCAGCCATTTTCCGATTTCCGTTCATAGTATTTATTAGGTTAGTAAGATAGCAATAAAGTATTTAAGAAATAAAATATAAATACTAGCGAAAATCCAACACATTAATATAAAAAAAATATTTCAAAACCTTTGTATTATTAGCTTTTACATTGCATGATACTTTTAAAAATCCGCTAGTTTAATTTTTATATTATATATTTTGTGTTAACAACTGCCTAAAGGTACAGTTAATTTAGCATAGAACTGAAGTAAATCAAGTAAAAATATAGATTAACTAACAGCAGTTGCGTAAATCCTTGTTTTCTCCTAAGACATTGATTTTAGCTGCCGATTCTACCTTTATACAAACACTTGTCTCAATTCCCCCCAAGATGAGTCTTTTCTAGGTAGGAATCATCATCTCTCTGCCCCTGGATAAACTCCTATTTAAGTGGTTAATACTTTGTAACATAAATCTTTAAGCATTTATATAATTTTTATTACATACTACTGACATATACTGTATCCAAAAGATTAATACTACTCAATAGTATATTATACAATAACAAAACAACTACAAACAGAACAAACAGCTCATAATCAACAATTTAAAAAACCTCCCCCCTACTCCTATTAGATCAGAGTATATACAGAAGCATAAAATAATAAGAATAGTAAGGAAAAAACAGAAAAATATAGTAATTTGTAAACTAGATCTTTGTCAACAAAAATCAACTATAGAATTATTGGATATACCTAGTAGAGTAATTAGCCGAAAATAATTGTACTCAATTCATTCTAACATTCTACTAAACTAAACTAGATCGTACTCAATAAAATAACCAAAAAGCTTATTACAGAAGTCCTTTTGAGACAAAGTCTATTCTCTTATTATTTTTTAACATCAGGAATGAGTATCCACCCAATTGGAGCATTCCGAAAACATTTTTCGAATTATGAAATACCGTCTTTTCTTGTGTTCTCTATTTATCATGAGTTTAGGACTATTCTTAAGTTCTTGTTCTAGCCCTTGTGGAAGTAACAAGGATGAGCTAATTAGTAATTACAATGCATTTATCAAGAAAACCCAAGAAGCAAAATTAAGTGTAAATGCAGCAGAGTGGAACGAGCCCGACAAAAAATTCAGACAATTTGTAAAAGAGTGTTACCCTAAACACGAAGCCAAAATGAGTGTAGTAGAAAAGGGAGAATTTTGGTACAATGCTGCAGGCTATGTATATGCACGTTATGGAAAATCTGCTTTCACAGATTTGGCAGGATCTAATGAAATTGTAGATTTGATAAAATCGAAAATGGGTGAAATGGGTAAAGATCTAGATGATGTATTTAATGACATAAAAAGCGCTTGGGGAGGCTTAGAAAAAATGTTTAATGGTTTGAAAGAACTCATTAACTAACCCTTACTTCCACAGCAAGTAAATTTTGAAAAGTAGAATAACTATTGTATGTTAGTTATTCTACTTTTTTATGCCATTGAATATCTCCTATCTTATGTCAAAAAAGAAAGTCCGCCTCATAGAACGCGAAGTCCAAGAAGTTGCAGAAGCTCATTTGGAACAATATTATAAAATCAAACATAATGTCAAGCATTTTTATTCTAACCTAGAAGAACGTACAAAACGAAAATTTGGGATGAAACGTGCTGATGGCATGATGGCCTACAAACTGTCTACTAAAAAAGCTTATGTCATTTCTATGGAAGCTAAATCGCATAAGACTTTGCCTGCCTTAAAGCCTTATAGAGTAGACAAGTTATGGTATAGAGATAGTATGTGGAAAGGGTTTTTGTTTTGTATGCTCACAGGGGTTTTATTTATTGCGTGGAGCTGGCGAGACGCAGGATACTTGCGAGTTCTATTACCTTTTGGAGTTTGGGCAATTGCTACATTAATCCATGCATTTTTCTTTAGAAATAGCTATAAATATCAAGAGATGCAGGTAATCCATCAGGTGTTTCAATATCCTGGTAATGAACAGTGGCTATCCTTCTCGGAAGATGCTTTTGATATGATTGATAAGAAACTGCAAAGTAACCTTTTTAAGATTTGTGAGGCACGTGGTGTTGGGGTCATTATGGTTGATGCCAATAAACGCGTGAATGTTATTGTCAAACCTAAAAAACACAAGCGATTTTTTGGGGATTTTTTGATCTATTATCATTATGAAAATGAGATTAGACGTTTCTTGGGA
The DNA here is from genome assembly GCA_022448995.1 of Saprospiraceae bacterium. Lineage (GTDB taxonomy): Bacteria > Bacteroidota > Bacteroidia > Chitinophagales > Saprospiraceae > JAKVCT01. The sequence continues at coordinate 22,425 of JAKVCT010000024.1, read as the reverse complement.
ATTCAAGCTAGAAAGGATGGTGGTGATCAAGTTTGGGACAAGCAAATGCCAGAATGGATAGAACAAACAGGTCAAAAATCGAAGGCAAAAGAACATGAAAAATTCTACAGTAATGAAAAAAGTAAAAATAGCAACCGCTCATCCCCAAAAAAAACCGAAGTAGATGATAACCTAAACCGTACAACTGAAGCTGAAAATCCCCGGTCTAAATCTGTGTCACGGAAACGGAGCACTAGTAAAAAAACGACTTCCAAAAAAACTACAGAAAAAGCAAAAACAGAAGCTAAAAAACCGGCTACACGAAAACGGAGTACCAGCAAAAAAACTGCGGAAGAAACGAAAAAGAAGACTACTCGTAAACGAAGTACTAAGAAAACAACAAATTCAAAATCTAAGTAGTTAAGTAAGAGAACAAAGGTAATCGTAGAATCGATTTAGAATGATTTTAAGTCAGATTCAATGAGCAGACCATAGCTATAGTGGGCTAAAGCAAGGCTCTGTGAAACAGGAGACGGCTTAAAATTGGCTAAAGACAGCTGCGATAACATTTGGATTGTTACTAACAATATGCTGTAACCTTCAACTATTTGTATTACAGAACATTAAATCTTCCTAACTATAAACCATACTCATGGACTTTCAATTATTAATGCCAAGTAGTGCCTCTTTTGAGCTATCCTCTATATTCTTTCCTATTTTTTTTATTCTGATTGCTGTGATTATGTATTTTGGTTGGCAACAACAGAAACAACAAGAACAAGCAACACTTAAGATTTTTAGAAACCTGTGCCAACATTATAATCTAAATGTCCTACAAGAAACAACAAGAACATGGATCTCTCCTTCTAACCTAGAGGCACAGGGAACCTATGAAGGTAGAGAGTTATACCTAAAGCTCTTTCAAAAGCGTAAACGTCGCAATAAAAAGACCGTTTATATTTGGTCTATCGAATTTTATTGGCGATGTAAAAATCCACATAATGTAGAATTGCGCCTGAATCCTGAAGGGTTCTTAAACAAACTAGGCAAGAAAATAGGAATGCAAGATATTACCACTTACAATGACGAGTTTGATCAGCGCTTTATGGTAAAATGTAATTACAAAATTTTTCCTGTTCAGATGTTTACGGATATTTTTTGTGAAGAGATGATCTACTTGGATCAACACTTTAATTTTAACAACATAAAAGTTTCTCGTTCTCATCTCTCGTTTGAAGATGAACGAAGTATCACAACTTCTAGAGAATTAGCCCTTTTGATCCGAGGCTTGGATACAACATTAGAGTTAGCCAATATGATAGATACCTTCTCTCCTAATCAATTTAGTGATTAATGGAATGGTAAGTAGGGACTATCCAAAAAGATCGTTTGTAAAAATAGATTCAAAATACGATTGCGGTTACAACAGTTCACCTTTACTTTTCAGACAGTCCCTTATCCATCAATCCTTATAGTTGAATATATTTCCCCTGTGTAGCATCGTATTTATACACCATTGTAGACTCTGTTTTCTCCATTTTCACATCCTCCTCTGTTGTACCAGACTGAAGAACACCTTCCATTTTCTTTTCAACCAATTCTAAAACCTTATCACCATCCTTATCCTCAAAACTCATCTCAAATTCTGTTTCAATAACTTCCCCTTTCTCAGGTGCAGCCATTTCTAATCCACCACCACAAAGTAAAGAAGTAGCATGATTTGAGAAAAGCTGCTTAGTTTTTGCTCCCTGCCACCTGTATAGGTTGTAATTTGTAAAACAAGTTCCCATGTGTAATCCTCCTCCTTCTTCTACCAACTCGTGAATACCATCATTATCAATATCAATAAGAGATTGGGGAGTAAAAAAACCAGCATAATCAATCATTCCAGTCACTTTCCATGATTCTCCATCACAGGCAATTTTGGCCAAAACACGCATTTGTGCACCTCCACCGGCATAAAACATCGAAGAAAAAGCAATATATTCTGCTTCAGTAGCCGAACTAAACTGAGCATTCAGGACACCTTCTATTTTTGCATCTTTTTCTGTTCCTAAATCAAACTCCTCCTTCATCTGACCTAAAACCTTCCCTAAGAATTCCTCGGAGGGTTTTCCACAACTTGGTACTTGCGGTTGAGGTACAGCAATAGCTTCCGTAGCTTCATCGTTTTTATTGACATTAGTTGTAGCAGGTGCTGTATTTTTCGAAGGATTAGGAGTGGCATCAACAGTCTGATCTTGATGAGTGTTTTGCTCAGAACTGCAACTTACTAGGTGTATAAATATAAAAAGACTGAAAAATAGAATAATTGTTTTTTGCATAATTTTAAATGATTTAACGAATAATAAAAATTAAGTTTTTGTATCTTTATCCACCTTCTACAAAAGAAGTTGTTTTGAACAATAAACATTTCACAACAATACACATTACAGTTCATATAATATATATAGTACAATCAAGATCTATTGTACTACAAAACGCTATAGTTCAATAAGCGTTAACAAGCAACTGATAAACAACATTGGTCCCAAATCTTCAACTAAGACTATAAGTTGTGTTGTTGATCGTCCAATAAAACTTCAAAGCAATCAACGAACTCAGAATGCTTTTAGCGATGTATCAAAACCTCTGACTATGAAACTTAGTTTATAGGTTTTGGCTTTGAAAATCTACTTAGAATTCTAACTAATTGATAATCAAAAAACACACAGAATCAATTTACTTTCACAAAGTAATAATTATCAACTAGTAAGAACGATAAAGTACTCATTGAAGCCAAAGAATCAATGAACTATTAATAAAAACTATGACCTGTTCTATAAATAAAAGCGATATTATTTTCGATTTATGAAACTAGCAACTCCTGTCCCAATTACAGAAATTGCTACCTTTATTGGAGCTGAAATCATTGGAAATAAGGACCTAAAAGTAGTCCATTTATCAGAGATTCACAAGGTTCAAAAAGGTAGTTTATTATTTGTAGATAAAGAAAAATATTTTTCGCGTGCTATCTATTCTCACGCTTCTGCAATTATAGTCAACAAACGTATAGAATGTCCACCAGGTAAAGCACTACTTTTGGTAGACAGTCCCTTTGATGCATACAATGAGTTATGCCTTCACTATCTTCCTTTTATACCACTTAGTGCCTCAATTAGCCCAACAGCTAAGATTGGCAAAAATACGGTGATTGAACCTGGAGTCACTATAGGGCACCATGTTACGATTGGTAATGATTGTATCATTCGTGCAAACACTGTCATTTTAGATCATAGTAAGGTGGGTAACCGAGTAGTGATCCACCCCAATACAACCTTAGGAAGCTCAGCTTTCTATTTCCATCAGAAAGAAGACAAAAGTTATGAACGTTGGCACTCTATAGGACGTGTTATCATAGAAGATGATGTAGAAATCGGAGCAGGATGTACTATAGATAGAGGCGTATCAGGCGATACGATTATTGGTCAAGGTTCCAAGCTTGATAATCTAGTCCATATCGGTCATGGCGTCGAGGTAGGTAAACATTGTCTGCTAGCTGCTCAAGTAGGAATTGCTGGCAAGACGATCATTCAAGATTATGTAACGATCTACGGTCAAGCAGGTATTGCTAAATCTATTGTTGTTGGTGAGGGTGCTGTGATTTTGCCACAAACAGGTGTATCAAAGTCTATCCCAGGTGATAAGAGACGCTACATTGGTACACCTGCATCAGAAGCGAAGACACGTTTCAGAGAGTTTGCAGCAACGCGTCGCTTACCTGAGCTGTTGCGTAAACTCGATCTACTAGAGAATATCCTAAAAGAACGTGGAATCAACCTATCTGATCCAGACTACGTTGTTAATGGTCATGGAGATCCTTCTGTTTGGGGCAAGGCGGGAAAAGAAGGTGAAGACCTATAGCTTCTTTCTCTTCCTTTCTCTAACACTAATCAGATGAAATTGTCTAAAAGAGCTAAATAGCATAAATACAAATCATTATATCGCAAAAAGTGGTTTTATTCTAGCTCTCGAGCACTTATTCGGTTATCTATTCATAAAAAAGCAACTAACTAAAGTTACCAACAACTTATGAAAAAAATAGCACTTGCCATACATGGAGGCGCAGGTACCATTCTAAAATCTAAAATGACTCCAGACAAGGAAGTTGCCTATACCAATGCTCTGCAAACAGCATTGAATAAAGGATATGAAATATTAGAAAAAGGAGGCACAGCACTAGAAGCTGTAGAAGTTGCAGTATCGAGTTTGGAAGATTCTCCATTATTCAATGCTGGTCGAGGTAGTGTATTTACAGCAAAAGGAGAACAAGAAATGGATGCTTCTATTATGGAAGGCAAAGACCTGCAAGCAGGTGCAATTGCAGGAGTTAAAGGAATTAAAAATCCTATTCAGTTGGCAAGATTAGTCATGGAAAAGAGTGGTCATGTGATGTTGGCTGCGGAAGGTGCTGTCGAGTTTGCTAAAGAACAAAATATTGAGTTTGCTGAAGCAGACTATTTTTATGACCAATATCGTTATGAACAGTGGCAAGCACTGAGAGGTTCAGACAGCTTCCAATTGGATCATAGTACTAAAAAGGACGAAAAATTTGGTACTGTAGGTGCTGTAGCCTTAGATCTACATGGAGACTTAGCTGCAGCTACATCCACTGGTGGAATGACCAATAAGAAATATGGTCGTATTGGAGATAGCCCTATAATTGGGGCTGGCACCTATGCCAATAATAATACCTGTGCTGTTTCCTGTACTGGTAGTGGAGAGTTTTTTATCCGATCTGTTGTAGCTTATGATGTTTCTTGTATAATGGAATATAAAGGTAGCCCATTGACTGAAGCTTGCCAAGAAGTTGTACACAAACGATTGATGAAAATTAATGGTGATGGGGGTTTAATTGCTATTGATAAAAATGGAAATGTTTGTTTAGAATTTAATACTGAAGGGATGTATAGAGCCTTCAAAACACCATTGGAGGAGCAGGTGAAGATCTATAAAAATTAAATAAAGTCATTCTAAATCTATTTTACGATTACTCTTGTTCTCCTGCTCATCGAGGTTCAACACTAAACTAAATACCTAATAATCAGGGTAATTCAGTATTATGGATATTTTTTCTCTCACCTTTTGCCATTCTGCGAGAGCTTGTGCCAAGAGGCACAAAGGCAGAGCAAAAAGAAAAGCTGACCCAAAAACCCCGAAGGGCTCAATGAAGTAAATTTATTTTCTATAAACATCTATAGATTATTGATTATCAAACTATTTATCTAACACTAAAAGTCCCTAACCAACAAAATATGAGTATTTAAAATAATATATCTTATTTTAGTATTGATCGCTCACTGTATCCTGCACTGTAAGCGATCAGTACTAAAAAATAGAGCCTCTCTCTAAATATTCTAAATATATTGCTCGTGTATAGGTAAGACTTGGATTTTCTTATCTTCAAAATTAAAACAATCTCCATTTACCAAAATGTGTGTTTTAAGATTAGATAACGACATTGCCGATCCTTCTTTTAGAATTTTTTGATTATTATGAGTTAGTCCACTCGCATCAAACAGCAAAACCATTCCTGCCCCAATCACCTGAAACTCTTGCCCTCCACGAATAATTAGTCCAGTATCCTCTGCCAGGCCAATTCCCATCAAATGTGGAAAAATAGCCAAGGCTTCTGCCATACGACCAAAACGCCCTCTACGAACAAAATGTGAATCAATAATAAACTCAGGAACAAACCCCATTCCTTCACGCATCTTTACATTACCTTTTATCATAGCCTCAGTAGCTGATCCACCTGCAATCATCTCCTGAGACATCATCATAGCCCCAGCAGAAGTTCCAGCCAAAACAAATTTGGCATCATTTGCCAAACGATCAAACAATAACTTGTGCAGTGCTGTCCCTCTGATATATTCTGTAATTCTAGACTGATCTCCTCCTGAAAACATAACGATATCTGCGTTTTTCACAGATTCTAATATAGCATCTTCATAGGCATCTTCTCTAGATTGGACATGAACAACTTCTATATTACTACAACCCAAACGTCCAAAAGCATCTGTATAATTTTCTCCTACTTCATATGGTATACTAGAGGCTGTTGGAAAAACAACAATACTTGCATCAGCTCCTCCTCCTTCTCGGACAACATGAGCTAAAATTCCTTCTTCAATAAAATCAGTTCCATAATCTTCGTTTGCACCTTTATCCTCATTTCCACCAACGGGAATCAGAATTCCCTTATGGTTCAATACTTTCATATTTTTTGTCTAAATTTAATTACAAAAATCCCCCTCCCCCTTGCCATAAAAAACAACTTCTTCAAGAGAAGTTTTGCAAAGCTACGATAATATTTTGAGAATAACCTGTGATGTTTTTATTTTTTATAATGCTTCTAATATTATGCATAGTATATGAATATTCAATAAAATTATAAATTACAAAATTATCATTCTGTAATTTATTCCCTATGATTAAGGATTTTATGCCTATATATTATTTTGTTTTTAAACTAAGATGCATAGATTACCTACTACAAATTACAGGGATATACACCTAGTACTGAGTTCTATTTTCCCAGCCAAAAACCACTTTTATTCCCATTTTTTTTTAGATATCCTAGAGTAACTGCTTTATTTATTTTTTGTTAAAAAAAATAAAAGTCTTCCCTAATTAGGTAATTATCATTTTAAAATTATCTACTTTTGCACCGTTTTAGAGGTTCTTGATCTTATTCTAAAAAATATTATACATACGATTTTAGAATTCAGTTCATAACATGAATTAAAAACATAATACCTTAACATTTTAAATTCCTCAGTTTGATATTATGAAAATTCGCGAAATTAGAGCTATGCGTGGACCTAATTACTGGTCCATCCGAAGACACAAACTAATCGTAATGGTCCTTGACCTAGGGGATCTAGAACAAAAACCAACCAATAAAATTCCTGGTTTCTTAGATCGATTAAGAGCATTATTTCCTGGTATGTATGAGCATAGATGCTCTAAAGGATGTGCAGGTGGTTTTTTTATGCGTGTTGAAGAAGGAACCTGGATGGGACATGTCGTAGAACATATTGCACTCGAGATCCAAACTCTAGCAGATATGGATGTGGGATTTGGACGCACTAGAACATACGGGGAAGAAGGAGTATACTTTGTTGTATTCAACTATATAGAAGAAAAAGTAGGTCGTTATGCAGCCAAAGCCGCAGTCCGCATTGCAGAAGCTCTAATTGCAGGAGAGGAATATGATTTGGAAAGTGATATTCAGGAAATGCGCGAAATTCGTGAGCGCGAAGCTCTAGGACCAAGTACCGCATCATTAGTACGTGAAGCACAGAGTCGAGGAATTCCTTGGTTACGCTTAAATCGTTATTCTCTATGCCAGCTAGGTCATGGAGCAAACCAAAAAAGAATTCAAGCTACTGTTACTAGTCAGACAAGCTCTATTGGTGTAGAATTGGCTTGTGATAAGGAAGATACCAAAGATTTATTAGAAAAAAGTGAGATTCCTGTTCCTAAAGGGGATGTAATCAAAACAGAAAGAGGCCTAAGAGAAGTTATCGAAGATATTGGTTTTCCTATTGTAATCAAGCCTATTAATGGTAATCACGGACGAGGAATCACAACTAATATTGACAACTTAGACGATGCCCTAGTTGCTTTTCACGAAGCCAAAAAAGTATCTCGGTCAATTATTATTGAACGTTATATCACAGGTTCGGATTACCGTCTATTAGTTATCAATTACCAATTAGTAGCGGCTGCACTTCGCACACCAGCAGCAGTAACTGGTGATGGTCAATCCACAATTCAAGAGTTAATTGACGAAGTGAACAAAGACCCACGTCGCGGATATGGTCATGAGAAAGTATTGACGGAGATTAAGGTAGATGAAATGACCAAAAAGATTCTAAAAGAAGAAGAACTAGAATTGAACTCTATCCTGGAGACCGGTAGAACATTACACCTAAAAGATACAGCCAACCTAAGTACAGGAGGAACAGCAGAAGATGTAACCGATGTTGTACATCCTTATAATGTTTTCCTTGCAGAGCGTATCGCCAAAATCATTGGTTTGGATATTTGTGGAATCGATATTATGACTACAGATATTACTAAGCCCTTGACAGAAACAGGCGGAGCTGTACTAGAGGTTAATGCGGCTCCTGGTTTTCGTATGCACTTGGCACCAACCAAAGGATTGCCTAGAAATGTCGCTTCTCATGTGATTGATATGTTGTATCCACATGGTCAGGATGCACGTATTCCGATTGTAGCCGTAACAGGTACGAATGGAAAAACTACCACTACACGATTGATTGCACACATTGCAGGTAGCAATCGCAAAAAAGTAGGGTATACAACCTCTGATGGAGTATATATACAGGATCGTTTAACTATGGAAGGTGACTGCACAGGACCAGCTTCTGCTGAATTTGTATTGAGAGACCCTACTGTAGATTTTGCAGTATTAGAGTCTGCTAGAGGTGGTTTATTGAGAGCAGGTCTAGGGTTTAAGAAATGTGATGTAGGTATTGTAACCAATGTTGCTGCAGATCACTTGGGACTTAAGGGTATCCATACATTAGAACAATTGGCAAAGGTTAAAGGGGTTATTCCTGAGACTGTAATGCCAGGAGGTTATGCTATCTTGAATGCAGAGGATGATTTGGTCTTTGGAATGTATAGAAATGTACAAGAAGGCGTAAACCTTGCCTTCTTTGCTTTGGATGAAAATAATCCTAGAATCCAACGCCAAATGAAGCGTGGTGATTTGTCAGCTGTTTATGAAAATGGGTTTATTACTATCCTCAAGGGCGAGTGGAAGATTCGTGTAGCTAAAGCTGTAGATGTGCCAATTACCTTTGACGGACGAGCTACCTTTATGATTCAGAATGTATTAGCAGCAGTATTAGCCGCCTATACTCAAGGTTTCCGTGTACCTGATATTCGTACTGCACTCAAAACCTTTATCCCTTCACCTTCTCAAACTCCAGGTCGCTTGAACTTATTTGATTTCAATGAGTTCCAAGTTCTCCTAGACTATGCACACAATCCTGCAGGATTTCGTGCTCTGAAGAAATTGGTAGACAAAATGGAAGGAAGTCCTAAAATTGGGATAGTGGCAGGTATTGGAGATAGACGACAAGAAGATAATGAAAATATCGGTCGAATTGCAGCCGAAATGTTTGACGAAGTAATTATTCGTCAGGATAAACACCTTCGTGGAAAGACAGAAGAAGAACTTATTGCTATGATCTTGAAAGGAGTTCATGATATAGATCCTAACAAGAAAGTGACAGTTATTCCGTCTGAAAAAGAAGCCTTGACCTATGCTATCAGTAATGCTACCAAAGGCTCTTTGATTGTAGTGAGTAGTGATGTGGTACCTGATGCCTTAAATTTGGTCATGCAGTTCAAGGAAGAGGAAACTCAACGCTTGCAAGAAAAGATTGAAGCAGTTTAAGTAAGTTGTAATATAAAATACAATAGTACAGGGTGTTGGGTCATGTGATTCAACACCCTTTGTTGATTTTATTGATATGCTAATACTACTCCCCCGAAGGATTCAGTGAAACTGATCACCCTAAATAGGCTCTAATCATTTAGTAGAGCTTATTTCTCTTTATATTTTATATAAATCTCCTCCATTTTTTCTGCCAGTTTATAATCTTTACTAGTCACTATATTTCCAGCATCATGAGTACGTAAAATTACCTCTACTCGATTGTATACATTGCTCCACTCAGGATGATGATTTTGTTTTTCTGCCCAAATAGCAGCCTCAGTCATAAATGCAAAAGCATTAATAAAGTCATTAAATAAGAATACTGCCTGAAGACTATTTTCTTTTTCTTTGAATAATTGCATAGAAAGAATAAGTTGAGGTGACTGGTACACCTGTTTATAAATAAGTTTTAAAAGATATTAAGTAGTTAGCCACAATTAATTTGTAGCGAAAACATCCTCCACCAATAAAATATTAAAAAATTTACATTACACACTAGTAAGTCCAAAAAAATGTTGGAATAAAATGAAGGAGTTACCAAAAACCTAGGAACTAAGAATTCTAACAATAGCGAACTATTTCAGAAAACTCACCCTAAACGTCTCCTCTACAACCAATTGATTATCAATACTTAACAAGCTTATAATCTAAAAAAATAAAACTATATAAACACCTGATTATCAATTTATAAAACTTGAGAATCCAAACAGTACTTTTTATTTTTTTTGATTAAAAAATCAAAAGTCACAGACTATTATGCTATATTAATGTAGACTTTAAAAAACACTCAGGAACTTGACGGAATCCCCACTATCTTAGACCACCCAGCTACAGGATAGATGTGAGTCCCCAATGCCCAAGAAATATAAACTACATGTCCGTGCTTTTTAATTTATTCAAAAACCTACAAAATAGGATAAAAGGCTTTGACCGAATCAACCCCATGGGTAAATCTAAAAAGAATACCCAAAGAGGAAAATTTCGCAATAAGCTAAATCATGCAAGTCGTGTCCATAATAGCCGACCTTTTCGCTGGTTACTCGTTATGTTAGGATGGTTTTTTGCCTTGTTGGTGATCTACAGTGTAGGGTACCATATCTTGACCGGCAAAAGCTGGACAGATGGGCATGATTGGTTAGCCTCTTTTTGGCAAGCCTGGCAGACCTTTACCACAGTAGGTTATGGAGATGCTCCACCTGATGATGCAGCAACACGTATCTATACTATAGTTGTAAGTACAATTGGTATAGCCGTAATGGGTGCTGTGTTCTCTGCAGCTTTTGATTACAGTAATTTTTTAACTTCCCTAAAACAGTCTGGCTATATGCCGAATCCTTACAAAAATGGTTATGTTATTTTCAATCCAGATGTAAACCTATTGGCTTCATTTATCAAAGAGTTGCGTAATGTAGAACCCAATATTCCAATCTGTATAGTAGATAATCGTATCGAAGAATTACCCAAACATATTAGTACACTCCCCAAAATCCATTTTGTTTATGGGAACACGATTAGTCGTGATACTTACGAGAATGCAAATATCCGCAATAACAAACAGGTGATTATCTTCCCTAGAGATCCTGCTGTAGCAGACTCGGACGGAACAACTAAAACCATTGTAGATTTGTTAGAACATTTTGTAAGCGAAGAAACGAGAATCTTACATATTTTGGTTGATCCGGAAAACGAGTGGATGTTCAAAAAGAATCGCTCTATATCTGTATTAGAAAGCTTTGAATTATGGGCAATTATCCAAGAATGTCAAGATCCGTACTCCGCACAAATCATCGAGAAGCTTCTAATGAATTCGAATGGGATAACTCCTAAAACGGTGCAACCTCAGAAGATTTTGGGCTGGACTTGGGAGCGTTTTGTGATTGCATGTATGAAAGCAGCCAAGGCTACAAATCAGTCTTGCACTGCATTTGCAATGGTCAAAAAAGGAGAAACTATTGTCTGTCCTGCCAATGATGAAGCTATAGATAAAGATACCTTAATTTCAATTATTGCAGGTAATGAATTTGACTGGGAGCACTTTGAGCTTGCAATGATAAATACCTAGCCTGTATTCTAAATAATTGAATGTTTTTACAGAGTATTTGTATTTAGTAACTGATAAACTTAATTCAACTTATGGTTAAAAATAAATTAGCAGCCTTAGCCCCTCTATTTGCTAAAGCTAAAATAGTATTATACGCCATTTTCTTGATTGCCATACTACCACTTTATCTCTACTTTGCAATGCCTGTACTGAATATGTGGTTTTTAGATTTTGCAATGGGAATTTTCTTTGTTAGTATTGCAGTTGTTTCGGTTGAAATCGTTCTTAATCGCAAATCTTCTATCTTGATGAAGATAACCTCTTCTTTTGGGGTATTGACCATACTCTATGTTCTAATTATTGGACTAGGTACATGGGATTTATTTCGAGCCAAATCCTATTATAATCTGATTGGAGAAGTTAAACAAGGTAATAGTTTCTCTGAAGAGATCAAGCAAGTAGATATTAGTGATATTCGAATTGTAGATCAAGAAGTTGCACATAGACTAGGTGATAAAGTTTTGGGAGAACGCCCTGCCTTGGGTAGCCAAGTACATGTAGGTACCTTTAGGATTCAGAGTATAAAGGGGCAATTATATTGGGTAGCACCTCTGATCCACTCGGGATTTTTCAAGTGGATGAATAATACAGAAGGAACACCTGCTTATGTGATTGTACCTGCAACAGAGGATGGAGAAGCAGACTTGGTAGATGAGATTAAGGATGAAAATGGACAGAAAAAAGAGGTTCGGATCAAGTATCAACCTGGTGCTTATTTTGGTTCTAACCTACACCGACATTTATATTTTAGTGGCTATATGACTACAGGATTAACTGATTTTACTTTTGAAATTGATGATAACCTAAATCCTTATTGGGTAGTAAGTGTATATAGTCATCAAGTTGGGTTTAGTGGAGCAGATGTTTATGGTATTGCAGTAGTTCATGCAGAGACTGGAGCAATTGATTTTTATACACCTGAAGAAGCTCCTGCTTGGATTGACCGCATTCAACCACTAGATATTGTTAGTCAACAACTCGATTATTGGGGTGAATATGTACGTGGTTATTGGAACTTCTCAAATAAAGATAAACTACAAATTACGCCTGGTATGTCTCTAGTTTATGGTAAAGATGGCAAATCCTATTGGTATACTGGAATTACCTCTGTGGGGAATGATGCAGGAACAGTTGGTTTTATCTTAGTGGATACTAGAACTAAAGAAGCTACACGCTATAATATCACAGGTGCGACAGAAACAGCTGCTCAAGAATCGGCTGAAGGTAAGGTACAGGAGAAAGGCTATTATAGCTCCTTCCCTATTACCTACAATATATTTGGTTCACCGACGTATGTAATGTCCCTAAAAGATCGTGCAGGATTGATCAAAATGATTGCCTTGGTCTCTGTAGAAGATTATCAGATTGTTGGTGTGGGTAATAATATAAAAGAAGCCATGCGAGCTTACAGAGAAGTACGTGGTGGTAAAAAAGAATCTATTTTGGATGATAATACAATTAGCTATGCTCACAGTGGTCGAATCGAACGTGTACAGCTAGATGTAACCAATGGAACCTCTTATTATTATTTCAAACTAGATAACCTACAAAGTAAGTTATTCTTGGGCTCCTCTTCCAATTCCAATGAATTGGCAATTAGTAAACAAGGAGATTCTGTAAAGATTTTCTACGATGATGGACGACCCGAGGTGATTGATATTATTGATTTTGATAACTTAGAATTTGATCTGAAAGAAACAGATCTACAACAACTTATAAATTAAGCGCAAGTGAGTAATTTTAATATTGGTGATTGGATTCGGTTCAAGTATACTGGTGACCGAGCAGAAATTCTAGAAGATTATATGGATGGTAGCTACCGAGTTTGGCTAGAAAGTGATCAAGATGAGAGTATTGCTTTTGCTGATGATATCGTTCTAGAAGCTAATTTCAAGGGTATAGAACAGTCTAGTTTCTTCAAGGCTAAACCAAAAAAGGAAAAGACCTTGTCTACAGAAGAGATGTTTTATTCTCAGAAAGAACTAGACGATAAACGTTGGGAAAAGCTCCGTGCTCCACTGAAAAAGCTAAAAAAAACAGCTCAATCTTCCAAAAAACAGAAAACGGAGAAAGCAATAGAACAAACTGTATTTGTACAACCTACAATAAAAGAAACTAAGGCTCAAAATGCAGGCTTGTTTGTGGCTTTTTTGTTGACTGATTTTGGACGTTATACAATCTATTTGGTCAATGACAGCTTACATTCTTTTAGCTTTGAATTCAAACTCTATTTGAATAACCAGGAGCACCACCAATTGAAACACCAGATTACCCCACATACCTTCTTTCCTATTGGAGATTTGGAACATGCACAGTTAAATGATCATCCTAATATAGAACTAAAAGTTCCTGTTTTGAGCTTGACAAAAAAGCAAAAGATCCGAACCAAACAGTTCTTACGTGGTACTGCTGAAATACCGCTTATGGGTGTAGAGGGCTTTGTTTTCCCTTTTGCTATGCCCAAACAGATCCAGCAAAAAGGAGATTTGCAAGCTTATACCCAAAACCAAATCAAGTATAATGTAGCTCCTTCGTCCTCTAAAAAGAAAGTTAAAAAAACTTATGATATCGAGAAAATTGCCAATTTCAAAACAGAAATTGATCTACACATTGATCGTCTAGGAGAAGATAAAGAAAAGATTCTTCCCACACGTATCTTGGGTGTGCAATTGAAACACTTTGAACGATATATTCAAGAAGCTATTAATGTAGGGGTGAATCGAGTTTTTGTGATACATGGTGTTGGTGAAGGTAAACTAAAAAATGCGATCCATCTGTACCTAAAACATAATAAAGCAGTAGCCTCTTATACCAATCAGTATCACCATAAATATGGATTTGGTGCAACAGAAGTTGTGTTCAAAGAAAAATAACTACAAAAATTGTCAAGTACTTTTTAGAAAGTAATAGTCTATGAATTGTTAGCTTCGCTAAGCTCTTCAGAAATCCATAAATAACTAATAGTCAATTATTAAAAACTTTACAGCGTACTAAAAGATAAAACGATAAATAATGAAGAATATTTGGCAATATAGCCTAATTATAGTTTCAATCATATTGAGTAGTCAACTATCTGCACAGACTGATAGTAGTGCATGGAAAACAAAACCTGAAATTAATGTATTAGGATTTATTGATGTTTTTTATGTCTATGATTTTAACAATCCACAAGGTGACCAAAGGCAAGGTTTTTTGTTTAATCACAATCGCCATAATGAGTTTAATGTAAATTTAGGTTTGGTGAAAGTTGGACTAAATCATGCAAAGTATCGAGCAAATTTAGCCTTACAAACAGGTACCTATGTCAACGATAATTTATCTGCTGAACCAGGTTTATTAAAAAATATATTTGAAGCTAGAATTGGGCTCTCACTCAACAAGAAGAATAACCTTTGGTTAGATGCAGGTATTTTTCCTTCGCATATTGGTTTTGAGAGTGCATTGTCTACAGATAATCTTACACTCACGCGTTCTATAGCTGCCGAAAATTCGCCTTACTTCTTAACTGGAGCAAAATTATCCTTTGCACCTAGTGAAAAACTAGAAATAGTTGCCTTGATTGCCAATGGTTGGCAACGAATACAAGGAGTGAGTGGCAACTCACTTCCCTCTTTTGGGACACAAGTCTATTATACTCCTAGCAAAAAGGTGGGTTTGAATTGGAGTACATTTATAGGATCAGAATTTCCTGATATTGAGAGGCGAATGCGTTACTTTAGTAATTTGTATGGTCAATTTGATCTATCTGATAAATTTTCTTTAATTGCAGGTTTTGACGTTGGTGTACAGCAACAATCTAAAGGAAGCTCAAACTATGATTATTGGCTGACGCCAACAGTAATTGCACAGTATGCATTTACAGAAAAGTGGAAAATGGCGCTTAGGGCAGAATATTATCAAGATGAAAATGGAATAATCATTTCAACAGGTACGACTAATGGTTTCCAAACAACAGGGGTTTCTCTAAATCTTGATTATTCTCCTATTCCATATATTATGTGTCGACTTGAAGGGCGTTGGTTGAATAGTCGAGATAATATATTTGAAACAACTTCTAGTCCGACGAACAACAATTTTATTGTTGGTGCATCGGTGGCGATAAAATTCGATAGAACGTTTAAATAAAAGGTAAAAAAATAAAATAGACCTTGTAGGTTTTAGAAACCTGCAAGGTCTATTTTATTTTTTTACCTTTTAAAATCTTGATTAAAGCGCTGGTAATACCTTACCTGTACATTCACCAAAACCAATACGCACGCCATTAACTTCACCCCAACCACGCATGATAACCGTATCGCCATCATTGATAAACTTACGTTGAGAGCCATCAGGCATATCAACTGGTTTCGTTCCTCTCCAAGACAACTCTAACATAGAACCAAAGCTACTTGGCTCTGTTCCAGAGATCGTTCCAGAAGCACACATATCCCCCACATTGATATTACAACCATTCACTGTATGATGTGCTAGTTGTTGAGACATGTTCCAGTACATGTACTTATAATTAGAACGACAAACCACCTTTTCTTCCACATTTTCAGGCTGAATAGCTACTTCCAAATTGATATTATAATTTCCTTTACCTTCGTATTTTAAATAAGGTAACACCTCAGGCTCTTGCTCATAACCATCTACTCTAAATGCATCCAAAGCTTCCAAAACAACAATCCATGGAGAAACTGTTGAAGCAAAACTCTTACCTAAGAATGGGCCTAAAGGTACATATTCCCATTTTTGAATATCTCTTGCCGACCAATCATTAAACAAAGCCAAGCCAAAGATATAATCCTCTGCCTTATTCACATCTACAGAATCACCAAGCTGTGTAGATTTACCTACTACAAATGCCATTTCCAATTCAAAATCTAATAATTTGGAAGCCCCATAAACAGGTGCCGCATCTGCAGGTTTTTGTTGACCTTTAGGACGACGAATCTCTGTTCCAGAAACCACAATAGAAGAAGCTCTACCATGATAACCTACAGGCAAATGCAACCAGTTTGGCAACAAAGCATTATTTGGATCTCTAAACATTGTTCCTACATTAGTAGCATGCTCACGGCTAGAATAAAAATCAGTGTAATCACCTACTTTTACAGGCATCAAAGACTGTACATTAGATACTGCATGTAATACCTTTGCCTTATGTTCTTCGTTATCTCTTAGAGTGGCATTATTCAACTCAAACAAGCTAGCAATACGATCTCTGACAGCTAAGGTTGTAGGCTTACCTACTGCCATAAATGCATTGATATTAGATTGAGCAAATACACTAGTATCTATATCTAAGTCAGCAAAATAACCTAATTCTGCTAAAGTTTGCAAATCAATAACTACATCACCAATTATCGTTGCTACACGTGCTGTTTTGTCCGCTGTTTGGATCACACCAAATGGAATATTTTGGATTGGAAAATCGCTAGTTGGAACAACTGCAATCCAAGACTGTAATTCAGGATTATTAGCTTTTAACATCTTGAGCTATTTTTTATCTTGAGGTAATAAAGCTTATTCAAGTAGTTGTTTAGACAGAACCTTTGCCTTGTTAAATTAAAAAAATGCTAGTTTCTTACCATACAAAAAATACTTAAATAATCTTTAATGTATTTCTATAAAAATGCTATCAAGTATTCTGTTTTAGAATAGTTGTATGCTCGCGCAAAATACAATTAATTTTCAGTTTTTTACAAAAAAAAAAGAGTACATATTGATAAACTGCTCTGTACTCTAATATAGTGTACCCAAGAGTGGAGCTTTAATTAATTGAGAATCCTTTACAGCCTAAAACTTGATAGGCTGTAGAAATATAAAAATGTAAACTTTTTGTAAACAATTAATTAAAAACGTTTTACACATAAAAAATAAAACACTTATTATCAATTTAAAATAAAACTATTTTTTTTTCATATTTATCCAAACGCCCCAAGGAGTTTCTAAACAATGAACATAATTTGTATTCTTTTTATATATTTGCACTCCAAATAAACATGGACATAAATTGA
Organism: Saprospiraceae bacterium; assembly: GCA_022448995.1. Classification (GTDB taxonomy): domain Bacteria; phylum Bacteroidota; class Bacteroidia; order Chitinophagales; family Saprospiraceae; genus JAKVCT01. The sequence continues at coordinate 4,826 of JAKVCT010000024.1, read as the reverse complement.
TAATGGCTCAATGAAGCTAAAAAACCACGAACTATAATTCCACACAACCAATACAAATTATAAAATGACAAAAACATTTCATTTACCACGTTTTATCCAGAGATATTCTTTATTCTTTCTACTACTCTTTCTTTTCCAAAGCTGTGCTACTATATTGAACAGTCCACACCAAAAAGTACGTTTACGTTCTGCTATGGAAGCGGACAGTATCTATATAGATGGTGTAGCTGCAGAAACTACCAGAAATGGTAAATACAAGTTAAAAAGGGATTTGAAGCCCAAACATATCGTCGTAAAACAAGATGGATATATAGACGAACACAAAACAGTGTTTCAACATCACAAATCTCCACTTACCTTTCTTCTTGCTCCTCTTCCGTGGGCATCTGTTCCTATGGGATTTGTATCAACAGCAGCAGGTCTTATTACTTTTGGTGCCAGTGCTGCGGTTATTCCTTTATCTATACTTGGAATAGACAACAACAAACGATCATATAATTATAAAAAAGACATCTACATTACAGATTACAGAACTAAAAAGCCTGTAACTCAGACTAACTATCGGAGACTAAACTTCAATAATATAAAGTGGTTAAAAGATCCTGATAATCGTAATATCTCAATTACTCGCTATCCAGATTATAAAGATTATAAGAGAGATGTTCATAGACGTAAAAATATGTCTGGACTTGAAGAATATATGCGCCCTGTTTCTATAGATTGGAAAGCAGAATTAAATAATTGTTTATCTCAATACATACCAAAAGATAGTCTAGAAGGACTTCCCGAGTTGAGTATTGAAGATAGTATCCAAGTTAATGCATATTTCCATTATTATGAATTGATCTATGTTGATGGAGCAATTAGTCATAATAGTAATAAAACAGGAATGCTGAGATTAAGCGCATACATACACTGGGAATTTGTAGATGCTTACGGTTCAATCATTGATACCATTGCTACAAGTACCTATTCTGGAGAATATCCGGATGAAGAACGTTCTTATCTTAGTCAAAGTAGTTATGAACTTGCCATAGATGACCTACTTAATCGGGCCTTTATTCAATGTCTAGAATCTGAAAAGCTTCAAAATAGCCTAAATGGTATTTCTCCAACAGAGGAAATCCTAGAACATCAACAAGAAGCAATCAGTATGAACCAGTCCTCTACTCAATATGTCAGTACAATTGACCAAGCTGTGGCTTCTTCTGTTACTATCAGTGTCAAAAATGGTCATGGTAGTGGTTTCTTTATCAGTGATCAAGGTCATATTATTACCAATTATCATGTAATTAGTGAAATAGACTCAACAGGTTCTATAAAGATTGTACTAAATGATGGCTCAAAGCATACCGCTCGAATTATTAGACAAAGTAAGAAGAAAGATCTAGCCCTGTTGCAGATCGAAGAAGGCATGCCTGAGGGTGTTTACCCATTCAAATTAAATCCCAATAAAGATGAATTACGCCTAACTACAGATGTCTATGCCATTGGATCTCCATCAAGCGAATACTTATCCCAAAGTATCTCCAAGGGTATTATTTCTGGATTTCGCAAAATAGAATCTAACACTTATATCCAAACTGATGCAAGTGTAAATCCAGGTAACAGTGGTGGACCTTTAACCACTGAAGATGGTCTTGTTATAGCTATTATCTCAGCCAAAATCTCAGGGATTGGGATTGAAGGTATAGCCTTTGGTATTCCAGCAGAAGAGGTTATAAAATACCTTAATCTTGAGATCCAATAATCAAATCTAAGTCAATGAAGATAATTCTAGAACAACTTCTATAAATAATAATATCATGAAACATTTCCTATATACTGTTTTAGTAGGAATTCTTATGCTCAATCTTTCGGGCTGCGCATTTATATTCAATAGTGAATACCAAAAAGTCAGTATACAGATCCCAGATGATGCTGAAATATTCATCAATGGAGATACAGTAGTTGCTAAGGATGGTAAATATCCATTAAAAAGAGATCATGCTCCCAAACAGATTACGGTGAAGAAAGAAGGATTCAAAGACAAGAATATCATTGCCTATCCTTACAGACGCACAGGATTCAAATTCATGTCCTTCTTAGGTTTAACAACCTTACCAGCTGCATTGATTGCTCCTAGAGGTACGGCGAGGAGCTTAATAATAGCAAATATTGTCACCTACAGTGTAGGTCCGCCCCTGTACAAACGCAATAAGCGCGGATTTAATTACGATAAGAAAATTGTGATTAAAGAGGAAGATATGCTACCTGTGTTAAAGAAAAATGAATACCTAAAAAATGTGGCTTTGAGAAAGGTAGCGGTAGATTTAGAGGGTAAAAATATTGACTACGATATTTATAGTAAATATAAAAACTATAAAAAGAATTTACCTAAATTATTTTATAAGTATAATTCGGGTTCTTCCTCTATCAAAATTCCCAACACCATCTTCTCAGATATACTTAACCAAGTCTTAGCTGAGAACGGCTATATTGATACCACGGATAATTTATTCTCCAATAATCATCAAAATTTCATCTATATCGATGCAACTATAGATAACTACAAACTACATCTGATAGAAGGTGGAGTGAGCATAAAAAATTATGTGGCTTATTCAACCTATGATATCCTAGCGAAAGCTGAATTGGGAGTACAATGGAAAATTTTTGATTATTATGGAACACCTATTGATTCCATTTATACACAGACAACTTCGGATGAATTTATAATTACAGAGATGGATAAATTAGATCCAATCAATTCAATTCAACGCTCTATTATGAATGCATTGGATAAGGCTACTTTAGAATGTATCAGTTCGCCAAAACTCCAAGTAGCACTCAATGATTTTAGTTATGCAGATATTGAAAAAGCTTGGGAAGAATTTGAACTTATACATCCTAAAAATGCTATTGAAGAACTTCCTGATATTGTTCAAGCTTCTGTTGCTATTGAGAGTTCTAAGGATTATGGTAGCGGTTTCATCCTCAATGATGAAGGTTATATCCTAACCAATTATCACATCATAAATGGATCAGAAGAAGAAGCATTAAAAATAATTAACTATCAACAAAAAGAATATACCGCAAAACTTATCCGCGCAAGCAAAACAAGTAATGTTGCTCTATTAAAAATAGTAGATGATACTCTATCATTTACAGCTCTAAAAATAGGGAATCCAAATTCTAGTAAATTAGCTGAAATTGTCTATGCTGTGGGTACACCATCCAATGTTGATTATGCACAAACGATCTCTAGAGGTATTATTTCTTCTCAGCGAGAACGAAACAAAAACTCTAGTTATATCCAAACTGATGTTAGTGTTAATTATAGTAATAGTGGAGGTGCTTTGGTTAATAAACAGGGGCAGGTTTTGGGTATTATTAGTAATAAACTAGTTGATTTTGGGCTAGAAGGCTTAGCCTTTGCCATTCCCATTGATGAGGCATTAACTGCACTGAAAATTAAATGGAAATAAGATAGTCTTTAAGGCTAGACAAATAGCTAAATAAATTATGTATCTTAATGCTTATCGTAGAGACCAACTCTATGATAAGCATTTTTTATTCATCAATCTTTCATCATGAAATCAATCTTAATTACAGGAACTTCAACAGGCATTGGGCTTGCCTGTGCACAAGTATTTACCAAGGCAGGTTACCGTGTTTTTGGAAGCATTCGCAAGGAAGAGGATGCTCAACGCGTAAGTAAAGAATTAGGCAAAAACTTCATCCCCTTGCTTTTTGATGTGACGAATTTAGAACAAATACGAGCTGCTGTTCTCAAAGTACAAGAAATATTAGGCGAAAATAAAGGTTTGGATGGTCTGATAAATAATGCTGGAATAGCCGTAGGAGGACCATTACAGCTACTCCCAATGGAAGATTTTCGTTGGCAATTTGATGTTAATGTATTTGGATTATTGCAAGTAACGCAAGCTTTTTTACCTCTGTTGGGTGCTCAAAAAAAGTGTCCATTCCCTCCAGGTAAGATCATCAATATGACCTCAGTAGCTGGTAAGATTGCCGCACCATTTATGGGAGCTTATGCTGCATCTAAACACGCAGTAGAAGCTATTTCACATTCTTTGCGTCGTGAGCTCATGCTCTATGGTGTAGATGTTATAATTCTTGGACCTGGCGCAGTGAAAACCCCAATATGGGATAAAGGTACTGGTGTAATGCCTGAATATGCCAAAGGGTCAGACTATGAACAGGCTCTAGGAGATTTTTCAAAATATGCTTACAGAATGGGCCAAAAAGGAATAGATCCAAATTTAGTTGGCGAATTGAGCTTGAAGATTATGGAAACTAAACATCCTAAAACACGCTACCCTATCTTACGCGATAAATTTAAGAATTGGACTTTACCAAGACTACTACCTGACCGTACAATAGATAGAGCTCTGGCTAAGAACTTAAAATTATCTCCAGAGCAATAATCTTTAGTTTCTCAGCTTTGTCTTTGAAGTTGTTTGAGAATTAGATTTAATGCAGTGAGGATGACTTTTTAGCAACTTATTTAGGGAGGTTCAGTATTAAGCATATTTCTTATCTCAGCTTTTGCGATTGCTGCGAGAGCTTGTGCCAATAGGCACAAAAATAGAGCAAAATAAAGGGTGACCCCAAAAACCCCGAAGGGCTCAGTGAAGTAAATTTCTTTTCTATAAACATCTATAGATTGTAGATTATCAAGTTATTTATCTAATACTGAACCACGAATGGACTCTGCGAAGCAAAAGTCCCTATTTATGAAAAAGGAAGGGGCTGTCTGAAAAGGCAAGTTTCGAAAAATAGAACCCAATAAAATTTTGGATTTTATTTTTTCTTTGTTGCGA